>JAYUHI010000348.1:0-1587 GCA_043767095.1 Bacteroidota bacterium | reverse complement strand
AATTCGCTTGGCTTTTTTGTTGAATATGCCCAGGTCAAGAACAAGGAAGGCTAAAATGATCAGCGCAAAAACACCAAACAGCAAAGTTTCAGCAGTGCTGTTGTTGCGGAATAGCGAGATGAGGTACATTAATCAGTTTTACGCTAAAGTAGAAAGGTTCAAATCTACAAATTTAGGTCAAAGCCAAAAATAAACGAGACAGATTTACCGGTTGAATGACATAAATTCTACTGAACAATGCCTTCCAGAGAGAACCCCCTGAGGTTACCCATGAAATACTTTTGCATGCCCGAAATTTTATACCGTTCCAACTGTGGAGACCCACCCAAAACAGTGAAGTCCAGTTGAATGTCCTGATATGAAGTGAATACAAAATTGGTTTCTTCCAGCCGGGCTTCAATTTTTTTTATTTGACTGATGTGATCCAGGTAAAATATTCTGATAGTCCGCAGGGGCTCATCGCCTCTGGCCACCCATGACTTGATTATGAGATTACTCCGGGGGTCTGGCTCAACGGAACTCTCGTAGCTATCACGGTAAACCGGTTTATTGATAAGTGAAATAATGCGAAACGGTTCTAATTCTTTTTTCCACTGAACCTGTTGGTTAGCCAGCGATGTTTCAACTGTTGTTTGTCCAACCGAAGTGCGTTTTATCAAGGAAGAAGATTGATTCGACAATATCTGCACTTGCCTGTTTATTAAGCTATCAAAATTAATTTGCTGAGCAGGCAACTTTTGGCCAGGATCGCGGCAAGCCAATAAGAACACAAGGGGCAGAAAAAAAAGTTTGAACATTTTTTAGTCGATCAAAACTGTCCCTGTCATTTCCTGCGGTATGGCAACGCCAATTATTTTTAATATGGTTGGGGCGAGGTCACCCAGTTTTCCATCCTTCAATTTACCCTGGTACTGATCGTCAACTAAAATGCACGGTACCAGGTTAGTGGTGTGCGCTGTGTTGGGCGATCCATCGGGATTGATCATCATATCGGCATTGCCATGGTCGGCAATGATGATGGTGGCATAACCATTTTTACGGGCTGCTTCTGTAACGGCTTCGTTACACTGGTCAACCGTTTCGCAGGCTTTCACGGCAGCCTGAAAGTCGCCCGTGTGGCCCACCATATCGGGGTTGGCAAAATTCAAACAAATGAAGTCTGCTTCTTTTTTATTCAACTCCGGAATAATTTTATCGCGAATGTCTGCCGCACTCATCTCCGGTTTGAGATCATAAGTAGCTACTTTGGGTGAGGGGCAAAGAATTCTGGATTCACCCGGAAAAACTTCTTCCCGCCCTCCCGAAAAAAAGAAAGTAACATGCGGGTATTTTTCTGTCTCGGCAATGCGTATTTGTTTCATGCTTGCCCTCGCGAGCACTTCACCCAATGTGTTGTTGAGATTATCCTTGTCAAAGATGACGTTTACATTCTTAAACGTATCGTCATAGTTGGCCATGGTCACATAGTGCAGCGGCATTTTGTACATATTTTGTTCGTGAAAGTCTTGCTGCGTGAGGGCCATCGTAATTTGCCTTCCCCGGTCGGTTCGGAAATTAAAACATATAACCACATCACCTTCGCGGATG
>JAYUHI010000347.1:0-3917 GCA_043767095.1 Bacteroidota bacterium | reverse complement strand
GTGTAGTTCTTTCACCTTTTGGGTTTTAGTTTTCCTTCTTCAAAGCTAACTGTCTCAATCAATTATGAAATCTGGGTTTGCCTATTGCATAATCTGGGTTAAAGTGTTATTAGGAATGACAATGAATAAAGGTGTAAGACTGTTTTGTGGGCTTACTCTGCTCCGTAAACACTTCACCCCACTCTTTGTTGAACATTTGCTGAAGGTTTCAAAGAAAAGATTATTAAAACCCCCTCCGCTGAACACCATCAGGCTGTCATTTAAGAAAGCTCCCCTCTCCATTTGGAGAGGGGTCGGGGGTGAGGTGTTAGGTTGAGTCCGCTATCTGCTCAGCGCATACTTGTAAACTGAGGTACACCTCAATGAAAAAATACTCTCTATCGGCTTCACCTTTGAATATATTTGCCGCTTATTCTGATTGGCATGCATACTTCATCCCAAGGTTTTGAAATACAGGGAGTTTCTGTTTCGGAGCTGA
Source organism: Bacteroidota bacterium (assembly GCA_043767095.1). Lineage (GTDB taxonomy): Bacteria > Bacteroidota > Bacteroidia > Cytophagales > Cyclobacteriaceae > ELB16-189. The sequence goes on along the minus strand of JAYUHI010000347.1, from coordinate 3,439 downwards.
CCGATACTTTTGGAACCCCTCTTTATGTTTATGACGGAGCTAAAATTGTTGAGCAGGTTAAAACACTTCAACGGGCTTTTTCCGGAGTGAAGCATAAAATAAAATATGCCGCCAAGGCGCTCACCAATATCTCCATCCTGAAGTTGATCCGCCAGGCTGGCGCTGGCGTGGACGTAGTTTCAATTTTTGAAGCGCGGTTGGCGTTGCACTCAGGTTACACGCCAAATGAAATCATGTTCACACCCAACGGGGTGAGTTTTGAAGAAATAAAAGAAGGAGTTGATCTCGGCCTCACCATCAACATCGATAATCTGCCAACGTTGGAAAAGTTCGGGAAAGAATATGGAACGAAATACCCATGCGGCCTCAGGCTCAATCCACATATCATGGCAGGAGGCAATTTGAAAATCTCCACGGGCCATAAACACTCCAAATTCGGAATCTCCATTCAGCAACTTCCGGAAATTTTGGAGATCGTGAAGAACTATAAGCTGATCATCCAAAGTCTTCATATTCACACCGGCTCTGAGATTGCTGATGTGGACGTGTATCTGATGATGGCCGATGTTTTGTTTGATGCGGCTAAAAGTTTTCCACACCTGCAGTCATTTGATTTTGGGGGAGGATTTAAAGTGAAGTATAAGGAAGACGACAAGATAACCGATATCGCGAGGTTAGGAACAGAACTTTCCAACGCCTTCAATCAGTATTGTAAAAAGGAAAAGCGCGACCTTGAACTTTGGATTGAGCCTGGAAAATTTATCGTGGGGGAAGCCGGCTATTTGATTACAAAAGCCAACGTGGTGAAAGAAACGCCAACCATTACTTTCGTTGGGGTGGATACGGGTCTTAACCACTTGCTCCGCCCGATGATGTACGAAGCCTATCATGAAATTGTTAATGGCTCCAACATTTCAGGCGAAATGAAAAAGTATAACATCGTGGGAAACATTTGTGAGACGGACACGCTTGGTGCCGACCGTCAATTGCACACCGTGAACGAAGGCGATTTGATCGTTATCAAAAATGCCGGGGCGTATGGATTTTCTATGGCCTCTAATTATAACTCAAGACCAAGGCCTGCGGAGGTGTTGATTGTTGATGGCAAGCCGAAGTTGATCCAGCAAAGGGAAGTGTTTGAGGATTTGTTGAGAGGCCAAATCTTGTGAAGTAGGCACAGCACCTCACCCCCGGCCCCTCTCCGAGGCGGAGAGGGGTGACGTTCTTTTGCTATCATTTAGGTTGATAAGCTTTGTTCACGGTTGCAAAAAATGTTATAAACGAAATTTAATATTGAACAATACGAAAGGAAACTGCCACCAGAAAAATAACATAAGAGGGCACCCCTCTCCGCCCCGGAGAGGGGCCGGGGGTGAGGTATCGGAAAGAACAACGCTCTTTTAATCATTCTCCCCCACCCTCCACGAAACAAAAATCCCCGGCCCATTTGAATACGTTGGCAACACAACAACATCAGGCCTCTTGCCCCACTTGTACCGATGCGTTGCATAGGCGATGTTCGTAGAGAGAATTCCAAACCCTGCCCCGGCCAGTACATCCGAAATCCAATGCCGGTTATTCAAAACCCGCAAGGCACCCACAGCGGTGGCCATGGTGTAGCCGCCAATGCTGAACCAAACGCTTTTGTGCCCCAACTCTTTATGCAAGAACGTGGCCGCTACAAAAGCCTGGGCTGTGTGCCCCGATGGAAACGCGTGGTGGTTGCTGCCGTCAGGCCGGGCAATGTTGGTTGTTCTTTTTAATGTATGAACCAATCCATTCATCAGGATTTCCGATTTTAGTAAAATCAGGGAGCGGTTGACTAAATCATTTTTGGATTTCACGTTCACCAGGTCGAGGCCATACACAACACCAATCGGAATAAACTGCATAGCGTTATCGGCATGATTAGAGAAACCGGGGAATCGATCATCACGCCAATCGCGCACCGAAAATCGATTCAAAACATGGCCATCCTCTTTGGTATAAAGTCCCAGGCTTATCAACACCACAGGAGCTGCCACAATTTTTATCAGCGATTTTGTTTTGGCCCGGCTATTCTCCGGGTATGAATTTTTCTTCCGGACAGAGTCAGGTGTTTGTGCCAGCAGATTGGGGCCACTGGCAGTCAGGAGAATGAAAGAAACCAACAAAGCCCTCATAGCTCAAATGTATAAGATTTGAAAGAATGGATGGGTATCCTAATTTTGATTCATGAGAGGCTTCATAATTTTTTGTCTGATGCTGATCCTCCCGGCTCTTTTTGCTCAACGGTTGGATTCTATGATTACCGATTCGGTTACGGGCAAAAAAATGATGGCCTATCAGGTGAAAGATCGGTTGCTCTTATATCCCAAGCCCAAACAGTTTGGTTTCCTGTTGAAAGTGCCAAGGACTTTTCGTGATGTGGCCGTTGAATCATTCAGCAAAAAAAGTTTACCGGCCTGGGGTGTGATAGCCGGCACCACGGCTCTCACCATAATGTTCGATCAGCAAATGCTGGATGGCGTAAAACAATTTTCGCGATTTATCAATGTGGACAATACTGCTATCTATCACCCTGTAATGGATTTTGATGTGGGAAGCCAGCGCGTGCTAATTTACCGCGCCCCCGGAAACCTGAACACCTTTCTTTATCAACTCGGTGAAGGCATTCCCCCTCTTCTAATTGGGGCCGGTCTCTTCACTTACGGTTTAATAAAAAATGATTATCGCGCCCGCTCCACCGCGAGTCAGGTGGCCCAGGTGATCATCACCATGGGCATTGCCACACAAACCATAAAGCGGCTAACCGGCCGCGAGAGTCCGTTTGTAGCGACAACCGATGGTGGGCGATGGCGGCCATTCCCAAGTTTTAGAACGTATCAAAACAACGTATCGCGTTACGATGCTTTCCCCTCCGGGCACATGGCCACCATGATGGCGACCCTGGTTGTATTTGCCGATAATTACCCGGAGAAAAGATGGATCAAACCGGTGGGCTACATCCTTATGGGCTTATCGGGTTTAGCCATGATGAACACTGATGTGCACTGGGTCAGCGATTATCCATTAGCGATTGGACTGGGATATGTTTTTGGAAAAGTGACGGTGAAGATGAACAGGTGGGTGAAGGGGAAGTGAGAGCTATAATAATTTTCGAAAGAATTGGATTATGATTGATAAGAGAACAATAATAATTTTTGCTTTTTTAGTTTTGACAATTGTGCTTCAAGAAATTGCTAACAGAACATTTGGCGAATCATTCCTTTTAGGCATTGTGCCTACTCTAATTTTCGGGACCATTTGGAACTATTGGATTGGAAAGTTGGTATACAAAAAAACATTAGACAAACAAGATTTGAACATAAAAAGATTCCGCGTGGTTAGCTTCTTATCAGTTTGTTACCTTTTAACATATATTATTTTGTTTAATGTCTTTGTCTGGCCAAGAACGGAA
>JAYUHI010000346.1:0-3926 GCA_043767095.1 Bacteroidota bacterium | reverse complement strand
TGGAAGATTTTGCCGCACCAGACTTGGGCAATCTCTCCACTGTTTTCAAACAACTGATTGAACCGGAAGGAGGCGATGTGGACATTACTACGCAAGATATTTTAGTAAGCGTGGGGCGTGGAATACAAAGCGAAGAAAACCTGCCTCTGGTAAATGAATTGGCAGCAAAACTTGGAGGTGCCGTTTCTTGCTCGCGTCCGTTAGTCGACAGCAAGTGGATGTCCAAATCCCGCCAGGTTGGAAAGTCGGGCCTGAAAGTGAAACCTAAACTCTATCTCGCGCTGGGGATAAGTGGCGCGCCAGAACACATTGAAGGCATGAAAGACGCAGGACTTATCATTGCTATAAACAGCGATCCGAAAGCGCCTATTTTCGACTATGCGCACTATGGCGTAGTGGGCGATTTGCTGGACATTATACCGGCTTTAAGTGGAAAACTATAAAAGATTTTAGATTGCCGATTTTGGAATTTGGATTTGTTTGAATCAAATAATCGGCAATCTAAAATCGGCAATCTAAAATCTAAAATTGTATTTATGCTAGAGACCAGAGAAATATACCGCCACTTCCCTTTTGCCCTTGAGGTTATCTTCTACATCGTTGCCTTCGCCTCCATGGGAGTTTTTATCTATGGCTTCTATTTGAAATACCGGAAATACAAAAAAGGCAGAGATGCCGGACGCTTTAATAATCTCCTGAAAAGATTTTTAAAGGCCGCAGCCATTATGGGTAAAAACTCTACGGTGTTCAAGCGCGATCGGTTTGCCGGACTGGCGCACTGGCTGATCTTTTGGGGATTTGTTATATTATTCATAGGCACTATCATCGTAGCCATTGATTACGATTTTCTGCGGCACTTGAATATGAAATTGCTCCAGGGGAATTTTTATCTCGGTTTCTCTTTTATACTGGATGTCTTCGGTGTTTTCTTTTTAGCCGGGTTGGTAATGATGATGGCCCGCAGGGCCAGGAAGCTGCCCCAGTTGGATTACACACGCAATGATCTTAAAGCAGAACAATACAATCGCAAAGGATATGCAATAGATGATAAGATTTTTTTGTGGCTGCTATTTCTGATTGGCGTGACTGGATTTTTTATTGAGGGCATTCGCATTGCGGCAGACCGCCCGCCTTTTGAAGTGTGGTCGCCAGTGGGTTGGGCATTGGCCGACCTATCCGATATGCTTGGGCTTACAGCCAACGCCAACGTCCTCCATATTTACATGTGGTGGTTTCACGCCATCATGGTGATGTTTTTCATAGCGTATATCCCCTATTCAAAGGCCATGCACATGCTGGTGGATTATGCCAACCTGATGTTTAAGGATGAGATGGCGGCCATACGCCTTCCACGTGTTTCAGAAGAAAAAATGAAAGACGGAATGGGATACAAAACCATAGTAGATTTTACATGGAAAGAACTTCTGGATTTTGACGCCTGCACAAAATGCGGACGCTGTCACCAGGTTTGCCCGGCACGCACAGTGGGAACTCCCCTATCCCCGCGCGATCTTATTTTGGATTTACGAACTCATGCCAATGCAACAATCGGTGTTTCCGAATGGTTTACACAGTCTTTCACGAATGAAATTAAGGAGCCTAAAAATATTGCCGGAGATGTAATCAGCAAAGATGTGCTGTGGTCATGCACTACCTGCATGGCTTGTGTGGAGGTTTGCCCGGTAGGTATTGAACATGTAACAAGTATTGTAAACTTAAGACGTACGTTAGTAGAGCAGGGAGACATGGAACCTATGCTGCAAGATACCTTGGCCAAGATCGGAGAATATGGAAACTCATTCGGCCAGTCTGAAAAAAAACGTGCCGATTGGACCAAGAGCCTCGATTTTAAAATAAAAGACGTTCGCAAAGAAGAAGCTGAATACCTTTGGTTTGTTGGCGACTACGCTTCTTACGATGCGAGGTTGAACACCCTGTCAAAAAAAGTGGCTTCGGTGCTTCAGAAAATTGGAATCGACTACGGCCTTATGTACGATGGTGAAAAAAATTCCGGCAATGACGTGCGAAGAGTGGGTGAAGAAGGCCTTTATGAAATGTTGGTAGAAGACAACATGAAGGCACTGGGCAAATCCAAGTTCAAAAAAATATTTACAACCGACCCACATTCTTACAACACCATAAAAAATGAATACCCGGACTATGGAGGTAATTATGAAATAGAGCACTACACCAGCATGTTGCTTCGCTTAGTCAAGGAAGGCAAACTTAAGTTTTCGAAGAAGCTGGGATATAAAGTAACGTACCACGATCCATGCTATCTCGGAAGATATAATGGTGAAGTAGACGCTCCCCGCCAACTCATGGAGGCGATGGGCATTGAACTGCACGACATGCCACGCTGTCGCGAAAATTCTTTCTGCTGCGGTGCAGGGGGCGGACGCATTTGGATGGACGATTCCAAATTGCAGGAGCGCCCCAGCGAAAACCGCATCCGCGAAGCGCTCACGTTAGGCTCCGATGTAAAATATTTTGTGGTGTGCTGCCCAAAAGATTTTGTTATGTTTGGCGATGCGGTGAAAACCAGCGGCAACGAAGGTAAACTGGAAGTGAAAGATATTATTCAGTTGGTGGAAGAGGCGATGGGTTAACCGTTCGCAGTGAATTTTAGAACTTAAAAAAAGAATTATTAAAACATTTTTGGACTTAACTTAAAAATATATAGCGTAATGAAATGTTAACTTTTAACCCAACACGATCATGAACTTTACACCTGAAATGAAATCAAAAGAGCAAATTGCCGCGGAGCAACCTAAGTATGAATCGGTAACGAACTATATGGTGCCGGCATCAAGAATGATTACATTTAAGCCCGACCAAAAAATTGAAGAGGCCATTGAAATCTTTATCGAGAAAAGAATTTCAGGGGCACCTGTTCTGGATGAGCAAAGTAAGCTGGTTGGGATCATTTCAGAAAAGGACTGTCTTCGAATCATTATTGACCAGGCCTATCATAATTTACCAACAGGGGATAGGAAAATTTCGGATTATATGACGGCTAAAGTGAAAACACTTTCGTCTACCAGTACTGTAGTAGATGCAGCCTACGAATTTTTAAATAGCCCCGTGAGGCGACTTCCCATAGTTGATAATGGCGTATTGGTGGGACAAGTTAGTCGCAGGGATATTTTACGGGCCGCAAAAAGCATAAAGGCTACCAATTGGTAACATGCCGATACCTCATTCAAGAACTTTTATTAAATGAAACCAGACCAAAGCCAGATACTATCTGCACTGTCTACCGTTAACGACCCCGACCTTCACCGCGACTTAGTGAGTCTTGGCATGGTGAAAGACATCGCGATAAGCGACAACGAGGTTGCCTTCACGGTGGTACTCACCACTCCGGCTTGTCCGCTCAAAGAGAAAATCCGAAAAGACTGCCTTGAGGCGGTGCAAAAAGTTGTGGGGCCGGATTTTAAGATAGACATTAACATTACATCATCCGTCACAACCGTGCGCCCTGCCGGGCCTATTCTGCCGGGCGTAAAAAATATCATCGCCATTGCCTCCGGAAAAGGAGGGGTTGGAAAATCTACCATTACCACAAATCTGGCAGTAGCCCTTGCCAAGTCTGGGGCAAAAGTGGGATTGATAGATGCTGATATTTTTGGACCATCCATTCCGCTCATGTTTAACTGCGAACATGAAAAACCTGACATACAGGAAATCAACGGTAAGAATGTTATCATCCCGATTGAACATTACGGAGTAAAACTGATGTCCATAGGTTTTCTTACCCCGCCCGAGAGTGCGGTGGTTTGGCGCGGCCCAATGGCGAGTTCGGCTCTCAAGCAATTTATTACCGATGCTATTTGGGGCGAGCTTGATTATATGTTGATTGACCTCCCTCCCGGTACCAGTGACATTCACCTGACTATGGTGCAAACAGTTCCGGTTACAGGAGC
>JAYUHI010000345.1:0-1593 GCA_043767095.1 Bacteroidota bacterium | reverse complement strand
ACGGCAGCGGAGAGGGCAAATAAATCAAGGGCAAATAATTTTAATGTTTTCATGGCTTTGGCGTTTTGTTGCACAAATGTCCATGAAGGGGCAGGGGCCAATCAATAACTCATATGAGGTATTCTTTCAAACATGGGCAACGGTTTCTTTCGTTGTTTCGTGGCACTTTGGCGACTCATGGCACGATGTCCTATGTGCCGCAAGTGTCCACGAGCCTTGAGTTGTGAACCCAACTCTGCAGGAGGCAGCGGAGAGCGTATTTTGGCATAACTCACATTGAGTTGGAATTCTTAAATTTGCCTAAACAATAATAACATGGATGCGATTATCAGAATCACTTCTTCTGAATTCAATGAGGAGTTGTTTAAAAAAATAGGGTCACTGTTAAAAGGCAGAAATGCCGATGTTACAATTGCTGTGCATGACAGAGATGTGATTTCCAACAATGAAGCCAGTGTAGAATATTGGGACAGGTTGAGAAAATCCATTACCGATATTGAATCGGGAAAAGGCACAACTTTCGCGATGATTGAGCTAGAGGATTTTATTAAGCAGTAGCATCTTTTCAATGAGAAAAGTGCTGTTTTCCCCTGATGCAATTTCTGATTTAAAGCGGTACAAATCGGGTAATCAAAGTTTGGCGTTTAAAGTCTTTGAGCTGATTACCGATATTCAGTCTAACCGGGCGACCGACCCGAAAGAGTTTAAAAAAGTCCTTGGGATTATGCCACAATTTCCTTGCGGTTACGAAGGACAATTTTTGTGACCGCCCTCAACGTTTCATTAACAGAATTGGAATCTGGAAAATTCTTCAAGACATCGGGAGCCAACACAATAATGTTGGTTCCTTCAGCAAATTTTTTTGCATACTTCCCACGTATTCCCTTACTGAAATCATATTCAGGCAACATTTCAGAGGCTGATTTCTTTTTCATTTTTTTTGTCTTAAAAGGGTCAGTTTGCCTTTCCAAAAGTAAGGATTTTATTTTTATGTAGTTCAAATTCCATATTGGTTCCTCTCTTTTCGCGATGCCAATCGCGCACTTATAATTCGGATTTTACCATTTCGCTCGGTATGAACTACAACCAAAAGCCGGTTGGTAAATGAGAACCCAAGGGTAATGTTTCTTTCTTCGTTGAGCGAGTGAACGGGGTCAGCAACTGTTACTGAATCCTCATCTGCGAATATAGACGCAGCCTCTCCAAACGAAACTTTGTGTTTGATAAGATTGGTTTGGGCTTTGTTTGTATCCCATTCAAAAATAAGTCCCATGAAACCAAATGTAAAGAATAGTTTGGCTACACGTTAAAGTCCAACTATTTCTTCGAATAGTGCTATCTTCGAATCCATGTCACGTTTTTTTACTTTCATAATCCTCCAACTGCCTACCGTTCTCCCCGCCCAGGAAACGCTGAAAGTAAAACACTATGGCGTGGACCAGGGCCTGCCGCAAAGCAGCGTGTGGGATATCCTTCAGGATGACTATGGCTTCTTGTGGGTGAGCACGGCCGATGGTCTCTGCCGGTTTGATGGTTATACTTTTAATACCTATCGAAACAATCCGGAGGACTCACTCTCCATCGGTGGCAACA
>JAYUHI010000344.1:0-1593 GCA_043767095.1 Bacteroidota bacterium | reverse complement strand
GAATGACTTTCTGAACTACCAGACGCTCAATGCATTTCTTCAGGCCGATCCCTTCGATATCTTGCCCATCATTCAGTACCAAAAGGGGATAGGTGCGACTTTTATCCATCGCAGGGGGCGTGAGTATCTCTACTTCTACGTTTCGTTGCAGTAGCTTTGTGAAGATGCCCCTCAGTTTCTCTGATTGGTACAGATAGGACGGTTCAGGCCCATTGGTGCTTTCTTCAATATTCCCGGTCTCTTCAATCATTTAAAGTTTGCAAAAATAGAAGAACGCGGGTTAACTTACCTCAAAGAATGAAATTCTAATCTTCCAGCACATGTACGAACACTATCACCGGTGGTACTCCAGCAGCCTGAGCCGTGAAATTGAAGTGCTCTCTTTCGGAACGCGTGGATATCCAGTAATCCTGTTTCCCACTTCCATGGGCCGGTTTACCGAAAACAAGGATTTCAAGCTTATCGACAGTGTTGCGTGGTTCCTGGAAGAGGGTCTCATAAAAATATATTGCCCGGATGGCATTGATTCCTCGAGTTGGTACAACAGGAGCATTCATCCATCGCAGCGCGTACAGAATCACATCTGGTACGACCAATTTCTTCTAACTGAATTGGTTCCATTGGCACAACGCGAAACAGGTGTTGAGCGGGTCGCTACCGCAGGTTGCAGCTTTGGGGGCTACCACGCCACCAATTTTGGGTTCAAGCATCCGGAGGTGACCAAATATATTTTCAACATGAGCGCTGCCTTTGACATCAAAGATCAAATGGATGGCTACTACGATGACAATGTTTATTTTAACAATCCGCCGGATTTTATCCCCGGGGCCCAAAGCCCATTTCTCGATGATCTTTTCGTCGTGCTGGGCACAGGCACACATGATATGTGTTGGGAGGCAAATGAGAAAATGGCGGAAGTGCTTCGCAACAAAGGGATTTCACATTGGCTGGACGTTAGGCAAAACGCGCCGCATGATTGGCCCACCTGGCGGGAAATGTTTCCACATTACCTTTCCCTGATCAAGTAACCGGCATGCATGGCATGTTTTATGTTAGGATCTACGGAATTATCTTTTCCGTGTTATTGTTTCGCGGCGCGATGGGCGAACGCATCAATAAATTGGAAGCAATAACTATCGGCTGCATACAGCAATGGTAGCTGTTGCGCAACTCGCAATAAGAAACGAGAGCTGGATTTGTTGACAACTTTGAATTTATTTTGATTTTCTAGTAACCTGGGTCAGTATTCGAAAGGGAAGGCAATCACGAAGGTTATTGCAGGATTATTCGGATATGCGCAAAGTTTTCTGGGGTCAGCATCTTTGGGTGCGCTGGTATTTTGCGGCCAGTGTCGGGACTGTGACCGATGAGGTGGTCAAGGAGTGTATAGAAAAACAAGATGTTGAGAAGCGTGATTGCGACTTCAAGATTTCTGAATGGCTTCAGAAGTCATTAGACTTGCAGCAAATCTACCGGCTTTTTAGCCCGTAGTAATTTAATTATAATGCGAAATTATGCGAAATAATGAAAAACTTTAGATTAGAAACAGAAAAATCTCCAATTCGACTAAATGTTAAAATAAAGTTATTTGTC
>JAYUHI010000343.1:0-1599 GCA_043767095.1 Bacteroidota bacterium | reverse complement strand
TCTGAAAAACTTAAAATGGTTATGGCTATCGCAAAAGATGGCACCACATGGATAGGCGAATCAAACACAGGCTTGTGGCGAATGACCAATGGAAAAATCAAAACCTACTCCCCGCCCAACAAGTCCGATGGTGGTGTCTCTTCTATCAAAATATCAAGCAACGGTGTGGTGTATGTGGCCAGCAGGGGCGGCCTGGGTATTTATAATAAAGCAGGCGATTCATTTAAATGGGCGAACCGCTCGGATGGTCTCTCCAGTTCTAATGTTGCTGCTATTGAACCCGATGACCGGGACGGGCTTTGGGTTGGCACCTCCATGGGCGGCCTAAACTATTTTGATGGCAGGAAATTCTCGCTTGTCGCTGATGAGTTGAACTTAAGAACCAAAAACATTTCAGCCCTAAAGTTTATACCTGCCACAAAGACTCTGTTCATCGGCACCGACTTCGGTCTAAGTGAACTAATGCCCACGGGTAAGACAAAAAACATATGGCTGCCGGAGTTTGCCAATACCAGCATACTATCTCTGAATACGTATCAAGACTCGCTGCTCTTAATTGGGAGTGGTGGTGCAGGCTTTGCTATCTATCATCCAAAATCCAAAAAGAAAAAGACCATCACTCCAAAAGATGGCCTAACCTCAGGGTTTGTATTTTTTGTGACTGCAGACGAAAAAAACCAAATCTGGATTGGCACGGTAAACGGTATTAGCCGGATGAAGTTGAACAGCAATTGGGAAGTCATTGAAAGCCTCCACTATGGTTTTGATAATGGCCTTACAGGAATTGAGACGAACCAGAATGCATTCTTCTTCGGGGAGAAAGAAAAATATTTTGGCTTGATCGATGGCTTATATCAATTCAATGATCTGAATGCTGAGCGGTTCAAATCATTCTCTACCCACCTTACGGGAATTGAAATTCTCTTTGGTCAGGAAAACATTGAGCAATATGGCGACAAGCCCACCGGTTTCTTCAAAATCCCAAGCCGCCTTTCGGTGCCATATAAATTTAATCACCTCACCTTCCATTTCAACCGGGTTGACAAACGCAATCCAAAATCGGTTCAATACAAATACTACCTGGAGAATTTTGATAAGACCTGGTCACATCCTTCCATTTCAAATGATGTTACTTACGGAAGCCTTCCTTCCGGGCAATATAATTTTAAAGTAATGGCTACGAACAAAAATGGGAGTTGGGAAGCGGAGCCGCTTACTTACTCCTTCATCATACAAACACCATTTTATCAAACAGCCTGGTTCATAGGTTTTGTTGTGCTGACTTTGATAGGTTTGGGATTATTTACGGTGATGTACCGGGTGCGGAGCCGGGTGGCAAAGGTGATTGAGGTGGAACGCATTCGCCATCAGGAACAGGAAAGCCTGCGGAAAGAAATTGCGCGCGATTTTCATGACGAAATGGGCAACCAGCTTACGCGCATTATTAATTATGTGAGTTTATTAAAACTTTCGGCTCAGGGATATGATGCTCCGGTTAATGGTGCCAATGAAAAAGACAACGGGCATTTTACCGGGCTTGCAGAATTGTTTAACAAAGTGGAGGCTGCGGCCAAGCATTTATACACCGGAACGCGGGAT
>JAYUHI010000342.1:0-21450 GCA_043767095.1 Bacteroidota bacterium | reverse complement strand
GCACCTTTCGATGTCTTTTTGGACGAAAAGAGTAATGCCGTTCAACCTGATATTACGGTTGTTTTCAACGAAAATATTCAAATAATAGGGGATGATGGGAGCGTCCATGGTGTACCCGACATGCTCATTGAAATCCTCTCCAAAGGAAACGAGACAAATGATACGGTAAAGAAAAAAATATTGTATGAACGCTTTGGTGTGAAAGAATACTGGATTGTTGACCCATCGTCAAAACATACTATCGGCTACACGTTGGGTAAAGGAGGTTACAAAAAGTTGGAAGAAGAAAAAGGAGTAATCCGTTCGTCCTTGTTGAAAGCTACCTTTAAATTCTAGTCAACAGTCAGCAGGCGGTCAGGCGGCTAAACTATTCAGCAAAGAATTTAAGTCTGAGAATTCAGTACCACCTATTCGCCATTTCATTCGGCCATTTTCATTAACTATTTCAACTACCGTGTCAGCTCCATCGAAGACAGAATACCCATTTCGCTCCAGGGCATTCTTCGTCCACAATAACGCATAGCCATCACCCTTCACACAAACATTCTTTCCGCGAAATTCTGCATGAGAAATCTTTCCGGTTTTCAAATCGTATCCCTTGAATTGGAAGATGCTATCGAACGAGCCATCCAGAACTAAGTCTTCAGGGATTCCGGTTTTGATAGTCTTGTCCGATCCCGCAATCCAAACCTGGTCGGCTGTTTGAAGAGCGAGGTCAAGTTCATGGGTGGCCATGAGAATGGCGCGACTGGTTTCGCGCGTGAGCCGTTTCAACAAGTTCATGATTTCCACCCGGTTGTTTAAATCAAGGTGGGCAGTCGGTTCATCGAGCAATATAATTTTGGTATCCTGCGCTAATGCGCGCGCAATCATTACCATTTGCATTTGGCCGTCACTGAGTTCTGCAATTTTCGTTTCGAGCAAATGCTGGATTCGGGTTTGTGTTATCGCCAGTTCAATTTTCGTTTCATCCTCATAACGCAATTTTAATCGCCAGTCTAAGTAGGGGTAACGGCCCAGCATGATTAATTCATACACTTTCAGTTGCGGATGTTGGATACGATCCGTGAGTACCACAGATGCAACTTTCTCAATCGGACCTTCTTGCGAGAAATGAATCTCACCTTTCAATGGCTGGTTCAATCCCATCAAAGTTTTGATGAGCGATGATTTGCCAATTCCGTTGGGTCCCATAAAACAAACCAATTCCCCGGATTTCAGTTCGAGGTTTAAGTTGGAGAGTAAAACATTACTGCCATAGCCAACCGATAAATTCTTCGTTGATAGAAGTGAAGGCGATATTTGATTGAATGAATTGGCCATCAATAGAATTCTTTTTTTGACTGGATGATTATCCAAATAATAACAGGCGCCCCGAATAAAGCAGTGGCCGCATTAATAGGCAGCACCGTTCCGTTTCCGGGAAGCAAGGTGAGGATGTCGCAAAGCAATAAAAGAATGGCTCCGCCAACCATCGTAAGGGGAATCAACTGTTGATGATTATTGGTTGGAAAAATCCGCTTCACGAAATGAGGCACGGCAATGCCCACAAAAGAAATGGGCCCGCAGAAAGCAGTAATGCTTCCGGTTATCAAACATGTAGCCAAAAGGGTTTTCCAACGGAAGGCAGAAATGTTGAGGCCCATGGTTAGATTGTACCGTTCTCCCAGCACCCAGGCGTTTAGTGATTTTAGCGAAGTAAATGAAATCAAGACACCTGCTACACTAAAGGCAAACATTATCCAAAGTTCATTCGCATTCGCGGATGAAATATTGCCCATCGTCCACAACGTGAATATCTGAAGGTCCTCAGCCCGGCTCATGAATTGAAGTATGCCGACTACTGATGAAGTGAGCGCGCCAATCATCAACCCAATAATAAGGAGTGAACTATTGCTGGATATTTTCTTCGCCACAGCTAGCACAATTAAAAACACTCCGGCAGCGCCAACAGTGGCCGCTCCGGCTACAGTCCATGTTCCAAATCCAACGCCTGTTAATAAAACTAATGCCACCGCTAAACTCGCGCCTGCGCTTAATCCCAGCACATCGGGCCCGGCCAATGGATTTCTGAAAAGAGTTTGGGTGAGCAATCCACCGAGGCTCAATCCGGCACCAGCTAAAATTGCGGTTAATGATTTAGGTAGTCGGATTTGCCAAATGATGTCGGCCAATACCGGGTCGATTTCTTTGTCTCCAAATAGTATGTCCATAATCTTTGATAATGGAATATCCACAGAGCCAATGGAGAGGTCGGCAATCAACACTACAATAAGGACTGCAAGGCCGGAGAAAAAAGTAAAGAGAAATCGGGTGGGGTGGGTCACTAGTGGGTGTTCATATATTTTGAGCTGGGGGTCGGGTTACTTCTTCTTCAATCTCAAAATCTTCTGAAGCTCTTCCACATCAAGTTTGTCTTTGGGTCTGCTACTGGTGATTTTGGAAAGGATAAGATGGTCTAGGTGAAGGACGGGCACACTCGTAAGTTCAAAGGGTAAATGTTGTTTTTTGCTGTTAGCCTCAGAAAAATTAATCCCGGAAATAATGGTGAGAAAATCAATTTGAAGGGGCTTCTCCCCGATATGAAACGCGGCATGTTTCGTGAAATCTGTTTCGCCTATTTGATTTAGGCTCTCTTCATCAAAACCTTCTGCTTTTAGAAAATCCATGAATTTAGTCCGATTTTGATTATCGGGTTTTAGCCAGACATCCATATCCGCTGTCACCCGGTTATAGCCATGAAAATTTACGGCATAGCCACCAATCAAAATGAACTCAACTTTGAACTCAATCAACTTTCGTAAAATATCTTTGTGTGGCTCAATCAGGACATTCATCATCAATCAAAGTAAATTTTCCGCGTAAACCGGGAAGGAACTTTTTCGATATACTCAGCCAGGAATTTCTTGTTCAGGTAGTACAAATATTCAATCCGCTGGAGCGGTGTGAGCGAGGCAGAAAAGATCCGGTTGGCTTCCTCTTGTTCTTCCGGTGTTGAGATTGTTATTTTTTTAAATGCTGCCAAAAATTTTGGCGATTGGAAATACTCCTCTAAGGGTTCGTTTATTTGGTCGTTATCGGGTTGCTCTGTTTTCATATCATCAAAATTACCAAATACTTACTTTCCGCTAACAATCAAAAACGAATAAACCTGACCAGGTAAGGCATCAGAATCCTGTTTTGATATTAAAATAAAAATATGAACCGCCATCAATTTTGAAACTACTTGTCCTTACTTGTCCTATATTTATAAACTGATTGATTTCCGGGTGACTAAACTTTAGCAACTCTTCCAAGTCAAGTTATGAAAACCAAATTTTACGCATTGTTCTTCTTGTTCACAGGAATTGCAACTACAGTGTCTGCCCAGCAGGACAACACCAAGAGATTAGCCCTCGTCATCGGTGTTCAAAATTACACCGCTGTTCCGCCACTCCGGCATTCCCTCAACGATGCCCGCGACATGGCCACAGTTTTAACATCCAAAGGCTTTAAGGTTGAAACCCTTCTCGACCCTAAATCCAAAAAGGAAATCAAAGACGCTATCACTCGATACTTTAATACCATGAGGGAAAGTACAGGTGCAGTGGGAATCATTTATTATGCCGGGCACGGCACACAGTTCGAAGGAGAGAACTATCTTATTCCCGCGGGAGCGGCCTTGCAAATCCCAGGCGACATGGATGAACAATGTGTGAAAATGAATACGGTGATGTCTGTATTAAATTCATCGGACAACCTAAACATCCTGCTGCTTGATGCCTGCCGCACCAATGCCTTCCCCAGTTTTAGCCGCGATGTGGTGAAAGGATTAACCAATGTGGAAGCGCCTAAAGGTTCCATTGTGGTGTTTGCCACCCAGCCCGGAACGGTAGCCTCCGATGGCACCGGAAAAAACGGGCTCTTTACCTCCAAGCTTTTGAAATACATGAACGAACCCAATTTGAATATTGGGGATGTTTTAAAGAAAGTGAAGCAGGAAGTGAATACTGATTCTGAAGGCAAGCAGCTTCCAAGTGTGGTAGATAATTCTTTGGGAGGGGATTTTTATTTTACGAAGACAGAGAAAACCCTCAATACTAGCCCTGTTGTAACTGCTCCCTTAAAAAATGAGGCTGTCGTCAATGAAATAAAAAACGAAGACATCAACCTTCCTGAACCAGTCTACAGCCTTTCACCACTCGATTTTGGTTACGGTCCTTCAAAGACCTCCACCGTTATCATTGGTTCACAGGTATGGATAACGCAAAATCTGAACGTAATCACCTTTGCCAATGGCGACCCAATTCCCGAAGCCAAGACGTATGAAGAATGGAAAAAGGCAGGCGATGAAAAAAAGCCTGCCTGGTGCTATTTTGGTAACGATCCAAAACATGGAGTCAACCATGGCAAACTCTATAATTGGTATGCGGTCATAGATCCACGAGGGTTGGCTCCTCAAGGTTGGCACATTCCAAGTGATGAAGAGTGGACAATAATGGTGGAATATTTACGTGGCGAAACCTCAGCCGGCCAAAATATTAAAAGCACCAGTGGCTGGCCTGAAAACTGGAATGGCAACAATAAAAGCGGATTTGGAGCTCTGCCAGGAGGATACCGCTACCCTACCGGTACATTCGCTTCGCTTGGCAGGGTTGGCAACTGGTGGAGTTCTTCACAAGATGGTAATACCTATAGTTGGTACCGCTACCTGGACTCGATTACAGGTAAAGTTCTAAAGCTAGAAATGGAGAAGAGCATTGGCATGTCTGTTCGTTGCGTCAAGGATTAATTTATTTGATTATTAAAGTCGTCTTGCTGCACTAGCTCGTCATGACGACTGAACCCCCAGCTATTAGTTTAGGCTATTAGGCCGGTCTGGACTTGCAATCCCAGCCTCTAAGTTTCTATCTTTGAATCAAATAAGTAACTAAAAATCTTATGAACATAGCCGTGAAGAAAGTCGAACTCATAGAATGGCTTACCCGCCTACAGGACAAGGATTTGATTAAAAAAGTAGAAGGCCTAAGAAAAGAAGCTGAGGCAGATTGGTGGGATAGCCTTACACCTGAACAAAAGGAGGATATTGAAGCTGGTGTTGCCGATTTGGATGCTGGGAGAAAAAAAGATTTTAAGAAAGTGGTTTCCAAATATCGTTGATGGCATGAAAGTAACAATCTCCGAAAGAGCGGAGCGAAATTTGGACGGCATTGTTCTTTATTTAGAGACTGAGTGGTCTGTAAGGATTCGGGATAAATATTTGGAATTGCTGCAAAAGAAGATAGAAATGATTGCAAAAATGCCTTATATGTATGAGGCTTCTTCAAAAAGTAAAACGATCCGCAGATGTGTAGTCAATAAACAAACATCCTTATACTACCGGGTAAAAAAGGAGGAAATCGAGATTGTCACAATCCAGAACACGCGTCAGAATCCAAAGAAATTAAAACTGTAATCTAAAAGTAGCGCAATGGTATAACTTGCTCTGGCGAGGTTTGCCTTTCAATTGGAGTTGGCTAATCCCTATTTAAAATGAGGACTATCCTTGGTCAAAACCCCCTCATTCCCACCCCTCCCAAAATTTTTAAAATCGGGGCTTGGTAACTACACGCCTGTTTCTATCTTTGCAGTCCTTTTTGAAGGGCTACCCCTTCAAATCGCACTAAAAACAGCAAAAAGGTTTTCAACCATGCCCGGATTATTAGGACGTAAAATAGGAATGACCAGCGTTTACAATGCAGCAGGCGAAAACCTGGCTGTAACGGTAATCGAGGCTGGCCCATGTGTGGTTACTCAGGTAAAAACGCAGGAAACGGACGGCTACAGTGCCATTCAAATAGCTTTTGGCGAGAAGAAAGAGAAAAGTACAACTAAGCCCATGCTTGGCCATTTCAAGAAGGCCAGCACAACTCCTAAGAAAGCACTGGTTGAGTTTCGGGATTTCCATGAAGACTTCCAGTCCCTTGCCGAACTAGGCAAAGAAATCAAAATAGCAGACATTTTTATTGAAGGCGATTGGGTTGATGCTGTGGGAACATCAAAAGGAAAGGGGTTTCAAGGAGTTGTTAAAAGATATGGATTTGCCGGAGTTGGAGGACAAACACACGGTCAGCATAACAGGCTTCGGGCACCTGGTTCTATGGGTAACGCTTCGTTTGCATCGCGGGTAATCAAAGGCAAGAGACTTCCGGGAAGAATGGGTGGTGACCGCGTGAAAACCCTCAATCTGAAAATTATAAAAATCCTTGCAGAACAAAATTTAGTGTTGGTGAGCGGTTCAGTTCCGGGTGCGAAGAATTCAACTATTATCCTTCAGAAGTAATGGACTTAAGCGTTGTAAAATATTCAGGTGAAAATACAGGCCGCAAGGTTGCCTTGTCGGATGAAGTTTTTGGCGTTGAGCCTAACGACCACGCCATCTATCTTGATGTGAAAAGTATCCTCGCCAACCAAAGGCAAGGCACTCACAAATCGAAACAGCGTAATGAGATCACGGGTTCTTCCAAGAAAATCAAGAAGCAGAAAGGAACGGGTGGCGCACGTGCGGGTAATATAAAGAACCCACTATTCAAAGGTGGAGGCCGGGTTTTCGGTCCTGCTCCACGCGATTACTCTTTTAAATTGAATAAGAAAGTAAAAGACCTCGCCCGGAAATCAGCCCTTACTTATAAAGCCAAAGACAATTCCATTTCGGTTATCGAGGACTTCAAATTCGAAAAACCGCAGACCAAGCAATACTTAGCCTTCCTCAAGGCCATCTCACTAAAAGACAAGAAGACGCTGTTAGTAATTCCGGAGGCCAATTCAAACATTGCCTTGTCCGGCCGCAACATCACCAATACGAAGGTGATCACCGCAGCCCAAATCAATACCTACGATGTGCTCAATGCCGATTGCCTCCTGTTAGTGGAAAGCTCGATTGGGAGAATCGATAATATTTTAAATAAATAAGCCATGAGCATTTTGAAGCGACCATTGGTAACTGAAAAAATATCGGCCATGAACGAGAAAGGGAAGTATGGCTTCGTGGTGGATATTTACGCTAACAAAGTGGAGATAAAGAGTGCCGTGGAAAAAATGTATGGTGTGAACGTGGAGAGCGTGAACACCATCAGCATGATGGGCAAGCATAAAACACGCTTCACCAAAGCAGGCGTGTTGGCCGGAAGGAAGGCAAACTTCAAGAAGGCTATTGTTACCCTTGCCAAGGGTGAAGTAATTGATTTTTACAGCAACGTTTAATGTGGGTTAGACTATTAATGAATAACTAACACGAACAACTAACAACGATTAACTAACCATGGCCCTCAGGAAATTAAACCCAGTCACCCCCGGCACTCGCCATCGCCTGGCTCCAGGCTTTGATGATATTACGGCAAGCAGCCCGGAGAAGTCGCTGGTTCAAATCATAAAGAAAACCGGAGGGCGTAACAGCAACGGTAGGATGACCATGCGCTACATGGGTGGTGGTCATAAGCAGAAGCTGCGCGTTATTGATTTCAAGCGCGATAAGGAAGGCGTTCCAGCTACGGTGCAATCAATAGAGTATGATCCCACGCGAACCGCTCGCGTGGCTTTGTTATATTATAAGGATGGCTCCAAGACATATATTCTGGCTCCCCAGGGTTTGAAGGTTGGCCAAACAGTCGTGTCTGGTGCAGAGGTCGCACCTGAAGTGGGTAACGCCCTGCCACTTTCAAAGATTCCTCTCGGAACCATCATTCATAATATAGAAAACAAGCCGGGAAGAGGTGCTTCTATTGCGAGAAGTGCAGGCACTTTTGTGCAGGTGGTTGCCCGCGAAGGTGGTTATGCAACATTGAAAATGCCTTCAGGCGAATTGCGTAATGTGTTGGATAGGTGCATGGCCACCATCGGTGCGGTTAGCAACCCTGACCACATGAATGAAAGCGTGGGCAAGGCTGGCCGGAACCGTTGGAGAGGAAGACGCCCGCGCACTCGTGCCGTTGCCATGAACCCTGTCGATCACCCGATGGGTGGTGGTGAGGGAAGAGCATCCGGTGGTCACCCCCGGTCGAGGAAGGGTCTTGTTTCAAAAGGCAAGAAAACCCGTCACCCGAAAAAATATTCTGATGGATTAATCATTTCAAGACGTAAGAAATAATGGGAAGGTCAATTAAGAAAGGTCCTTATTGCGATGTGCGCCTGCTGAAAAAAGTACAGGCCATCGAGCAGTCCGGAAAAAAATCCGTGATCAAAACCTGGTCGCGCAGGTCAACTATTATTCCCGATATGATTGGGTTTACGATGGCCGTCCACAACGGGAATAAATTCATTCCGGTTTACGTCACAGAAAATATGGTAGGCCACAAGTTGGGCGAATTTGCTCCGACACGGGTGTTTAGAGGCCACTCAGGAAACAGGAAAGACGAACCCGCATCAGCAGCTAAAGCTTAAAGAACCTGATTTCAAAAACATAAATAGGAACGCCAAAATGAAAAGACTTTCAGAATATACTGACCGTGAACTGATGGAAGAGATTGCCACCAACTCCAAGGTAACAGCTGATAGTGTATGGTTCATAAAGAATTTCATTATAGTGTCCACGATAGTCTCAATCATCTTGGCTTTGATTGCCATATTTTAAATTGCGACCATGAAAAAAATTGAAATGGCAGAGAAGAAAACCAAGCGATCCATCCTGAAGAAGGAAAAAATTCAGGCGATTAAAGAGGCAGCTAAAACTGGCCCCTCCACTGCCTACTTAAAAAACGTACCGACCTCACCCCGGAAGATGAGATTGGTGGCCGATTTAATTCGTGGACAAAGGGTATTTAGTGCATTGAATATTTTGAAGTACGAAGCACAGCATGCTTCCAACCGCTTGGAGAAACTGTTGCATTCAGCAATTTCAAACTGGCAGGCAAAAAATGCTGATGTTAAGTTGGAAGATGCCGACTTGTTTGTGAAAGAAATTTTTGTGGATGGCGGAAGACAATTAAAAAGATTGAGACCGGCACCACAAGGCCGTGCCCACCGGGTGCGCAAGCGCTCTAATCATGTGACTCTGGTGGTGGATAGAATGGCAACCGAAGGAATTGAATTGGCAACTACAGAAGCAAAATAAATGGGACAAAAAGTTAATCCGGTAGGCCTTCGTTTGGGCATTGTTCGCGGTTGGGATTCCAGCTGGTTTGGAGGAAAGAATTTTTCCGAAAAATTAGTGGAGGATGAAAAGATAAGGAAGTATATCAGTGCCCGGATACAGAAAGGCGGCATTTCAAAGGTGGTGATCGAGAGAACACTCAAGCGGATTACGCTCACCATTCACACCGCGCGTCCTGGTGTTGTGATTGGAAAAGGAGGAACTGAAGTTGATAAAATCAAAGAAGAATTAAAGAAGCTTACTGGCAAAGATGTTCAGATAAACATTTACGAAATAAAACGGCCTGAGATGGATGCCAAGTTGGTGGGCGAGTCAATCGCTCAGCAATTAGAAGCACGGATATCTTACAGAAGGGCAATGAAGCAGTCCATCGCCTCAACAATGCGGGTGGGGGCCGAAGGCATTAAAGTAAAACTCTCAGGCCGGTTGGCGGGTGCCGATATGGCAAGGACAGAGCAGTATAAAGAAGGAAGAATTCCTTTGCATACGCTTCGCGCGGATATTGATTACGCTCTTTCCGAAGCACAAACGGTGTATGGAAAAATCGGGATCAAAGTATGGATTTTTAAAGGAGAGATTTTTGGCAAGAGAGACCTTTCACCGAACATCGGCATGGTGAGCAACACGGGTGGAGGTGAAGGTGGAAAAGGAGGCAGGCCACAAGATAACAGAGGAGGAAGAGGCAGAGGCGAGCGTGGCGACAGGCCGGACAGAGGTGGCGAGAGAAGAGAACGACCATCAGGCGGAGGAGATAGGGGAGGACGCCCCGCAGGTGGTGGTGGTGCAGGAGGAAGAAGACGATAGGTAGAGACGCGATGCATCGCGTCTGAAAAAATTTGAAATTGAAATGTAAAATTGAATTATGTTATCACCCAAACGAACCAAATTCAGGAAGGCACAGAAAGGCCGCGTTAAAGGCTTGGCCACACGCGGTCAGGCTATCAGCTTTGGCTCCTTTGGAATAAAGTCATTGGAGGCGGGATGGATAACAGCGCGTCAGTTGGAAGCAGCCCGTGTGGCAGTTACGCGAGCTATGAAACGTGAAGGTCAGGTTTGGATCAGGATTTTCCCGGATAAACCGATCACGCAAAAGCCGGCTGAAGTACGGATGGGTAAAGGAAAAGGTGCACCCGAATATTGGGTAGCTGTAGTGAAGCCTGGTACTATTTTATTTGAGGCAGGTGGCGTGAACCGGGCAACAGCTTTGGAAGCATTGAAGTTGGCTGACGGTAAACTGCCGGTTAAAACCAGGTTTGTTGTTCGCAGGGATTACGTTGAATAATTGTTGTCATGAAAAGCACGGAAATAAAAAATTTGAACGTTGAAGAGCTTTCCCAAAAGATTGGGAGCGAAAAAGAGACACTTCGGAAGTTGCACTTCGCCCACCAGGTGGCTGCAATAGAAAATCCGATGAAGATAAAAGAGACGCGCAAGTTAATTGCCAGGCTCAATACGGAGTTAACGGCTAAGACGGCTCAAAAATAATGGTCATGGAAGAAAGGAATTTAAGAAAAGAAAAGGTTGGCAAGGTGGTCAGCAATAAAATGCAGAAGTCCATTACCATTGCCGTTAACCGGAAAGTAAAGCATCCCATTTATGGCAAGTTCCTTAACCGGACTACCAAGTTCATGGCGCATGATGAGAAGAACGAAGCTGGTATTGGCGACACCGTTCGCATTAGCGAAACCAGGCCGTTGAGCAAGAACAAAAGATGGAGACTTGTTGAGATTGTAGAAAAAGCGAAATAGAGACGCAATGCATTGCGTCTCAAACGCATTGCATTACTTCTCAACGGAGATATAAAAATTAGAACACGATGATACAGAGCGAGACCAGATTAATCGTTGCCGACAACAGTGGAGCCAAAGAAGTGCTTTGCATACATGTGTTGGGCGGAAGTGCCAGGCGTTATGCCAGTGTGGGCGATAAGATTGTGGTGACCGTAAAGTCGGCCATGCCCACCAGCCAGGTTAAGAAAGGCACTGTGTCTAAGGCCGTGGTGGTGCGCACGAAAAAAGAAATCAGGCGAAAAGACGGCTCGTATATCCGTTTCGAAGATAACGCTGCCGTATTGCTCACGCCTCAGGATGAGCCCCGTGGCACCCGCATTTTTGGGCCGGTGGCGCGCGAGCTTCGCGAGAAGCAGTTTATGAAAATTGTATCACTGGCCCCTGAAGTACTTTAAGGAATATGGAAAGAAGATTTAATAAACAGCCCAAGATTAAGGTTCGCAAAGGCGATACGGTGCAAATAATGGCTGGCGATGATCGTGGAAAATCAGGCAAGGTGCTGGAGATTGATCTGGAAAGAAGAAGAGTGGTTGTGGAAGGCCATAACATTGTTAAGAAGCATCAGAAACCAACCGCAGGAAAGCCCGAGGGCGAGATCAAGAAAACAGAGGCAGCTATTCATATCAGTAATGTTATGGTGGTTGACCCTGCATCAGGCAAGCCTACCCGCATTGGGCGCAAGCTTAATGAAAAAGGCAAGTTGCAGAGATACTCAAAGAAAACAGGTCAATTAATAAAGTGATGGCAACTCCAAGATTAAAAGATAAGTATTTGAAGGAAATTGTGCCGGCACTGAAAGGAAAGTTTCAGTACAGTTCGGTGATGCAGGTTCCTAAGATCGAAAAGATATGTATCAACAAAGGCGTTGGCGCTGCGGTGGCTGATAAGAAAATTGTTGAAGTTGGATTGGAAGAGATTACAACCATCACCGGTCAAAAAGCAGTTCCCACCAAATCCAAGAAAGATATTTCCAATTTCAAACTCAGGAAAGACATTCCCATTGGCGTGAAAGTAACCTTGCGCGGAACGAAGATGTATGAGTTCATGGATCGCTTAATGAATGTGGCGCTCCCTCGTGTGCGCGACTTCCGTGGCGTAAGTGATAAAGGATTTGATGGACGCGGAAACTACACGCTTGGCATAAAGGAGCAGATCATCTTCCCTGAAATTTCGATTGATAAAGTTCAAAAGATAAATGGCATGGACATCACCTTTGTGACTACGGCCAAATCGGATGAAGAGAGTTATGAATTGTTGAAGGCCTTCGGAATGCCTTTCGTAAGTAAAAACTAATTAGCATGGCAAAACTATCCATCATAGCGAGAGACAAAAAAAAGGAGACCCTGGTAAAAAGGTTTGCTGCTAAACGGAAGGCTTTAAAGGCAGCCGGAGATTATCCTGCGTTGGACAAACTTCCCAGGAGCGCCTCGCCCGTTCGGTTGAGGAGTAGATGTAAACTCACCGGCAGGCCCCGTGGTTACATCCGGAAGTTTGGTGTTTGCCGAAATGTTTTTAGACAAATGGCCCACGATGGTAAAATTCCTGGATTAACTAAAGCCAGTTGGTAGTGGAGTCGTCAAGACCACTATAAATGGTCAGACGACTGAAACAGATTTGAACGAAAAGATTGAATGAATAAAAACAAGTCGTCAGACACCTTCGAGGTGTCTGACGACTAATAAAGACAAAAAATGAAAACAACAGACCCCATAGCCGACTATCTCACCCGTGTGCGCAACGCCATCAAGGCTCGCCATCGTGTGGTGGAAGTTCCTACCTCTAATCTGAAGAAGGAACTCACCAAAGTGCTGTTCGACAAGGGCTATATCCTGAATTATAAATTCGATGAGGCCAAGCCCACTGAATCAAAAATAAAAATCGCGCTCAAGTATAATCCGGAAACGAAGGAGTCGG
Source organism: Bacteroidota bacterium (assembly GCA_043767095.1). Classification (GTDB taxonomy): domain Bacteria; phylum Bacteroidota; class Bacteroidia; order Cytophagales; family Cyclobacteriaceae; genus ELB16-189. Next base: position 8,640 of record JAYUHI010000342.1, on the reverse strand, counting down.
CCATAACTAAATTAGTAAGGATAAGCTCACCCGGACTGAGGCAATATAAGGGTGCAGATAAGTTGCCAAAAGTGTTGAACGGATTAGGCATCGCCATTCTTTCCACTTCAAAAGGAGTGATCACTGATAAAGAAGCGCGCGTGTTGAAAGTGGGTGGCGAAGTATTGTGTTACGTGTATTAATCTGTTAAGTCATGTCACGAATTGGAAAATTACCGATAGCCCTTCCTAAAGATGTCACCTGCAATTTTGCAGCGGGCAGTGTAACGGTTAAGGGCCCGAAGGGAGAACTCAAGCAAGAGATCAATCCTGGGTTTAAGGTTAAGATTGAAGGAAGTTCTGTTGAAGTGCTTCGCCCGTCTGAAGATAAACCCGATCGCGCGAAGCATGGTTTATACCGCGCACTCATCGCGAATATGGTGGAAGGCGTGAGCAAGGGCTATAAGCGCCAATTAGAATTAGTGGGTGTAGGCTATAAAGCAACGGCAGCTGGAAATGTGCTGGAATTAAGTTTAGGATTTTCGCATGGCGTATTCCTGGCGGTGCCTAAAGAATTGAAACTGCAGGCTATGCAGGAGAAGGGATCAAACCCAATGATTATTTTGGAAGGAATTGACAAGCAGTTGATCGGCCAGGTGGCCGCGAAAATAAAATCCTTGCGCAAGGTTGAACCATACAAAGGAAAAGGTATTCGTTATGTGGGCGAATTTGTAAGAAGGAAGGCAGGAAAAGCAGCAGCTAAGTAGAATTGAATAGTAGGCAGTTTGAACAATGTTTTGAGTGTAAAATCAAGGTGCGAAGAAGCAAAAGAGGGCACCCCTCTCCGCTTCGGAGAGGGGACGGGGGTGAGGTGAAATTAAGAAGGCAAGGAAATACGAGAATAAAAAATTAAATAAAGTAATGTCGAAGCTTGAAAGAAGAAGCCGAATCAAGAAGGGAATCCGGAGGAAGTTGGAAGGCACCCCGGGCAGTCCCAGGCTCACCGTGTTTAGAAGCAACCGTGGCATCTATGCCCAGTTGGTGGATGACTCCAAAGGCAATACCGTTGCCTGGGCATCGTCAATGGAATTAGAAAAGAAAGGAAAATTGAACGTGGAAATTTCCAAAGCCGTGGGCAAGAAAGTGGCCGAGCGTGCTTTGGCTACCGGGTTAACTACAGTTGTATTCGACCGGAATGGGTATCTCTATCACGGAAATGTTAAAGCTTTGGCCGAAGGTGCCAGAGAGGGCGGATTAAAATTCTAAAAGAATGACACAAAGCAACGTCAGCACGGTTAAGGCCAGTGAAATTGATTTAAAAGAGAAAGTAGTCGCTATTCAGCGAGTAGCCAAAGTGGTGAAGGGCGGAAGGCGCTTCAGCTTTGCTGCCATTGTGGTAGTGGGTGATGGCAACGGAGTGGTGGGTTACGGACTTGGTAAAGCCAACGAGGTAACGGATGCGATCACAAAAGGAATTGATGACGCCAAAAAGCACCTGGTGAAAGTTCCAATTATAAAAGGAACTGTTCCTCATGAAGGAATCGGGAAGTTCGGAGGCGGTTTTGTTTTGCTGAAGCCTGCATCGCCCGGAACTGGAGTAATTGCTGGTGGCGCTATGCGTGCTGTATTAGAAAGTGCCGGTGTTCATAATGTGTTGGCCAAGTCGAAAGGTTCTTCAAACCCACACAACGTGGTGAAAGCAACTTTCAAAGCATTGACCAGCATGCGCGATGCTTACACCATCGCCCGGAACCGAGGATTAGAATTGTCGAAAGTTTTTAACGGATAGTTTTTAGAAGAAAGACAGAAACAGAAAAATCAGTTTGTTTAATAAAACGCGAAGGATTAAAAGAGGTCACCCCTCTCCGCTTCGGAGAGGGGACGGGGGTGAGGTGAGGTAAAAAGAACAAGTAATCAGAAATCGAAAATGGCTAAAGTAAAAATAACCCAAACCAGGAGCACGATTAAGCGCCCAGAGAGACAGCTAAGAACTATTCAGGCATTGGGTCTTGGAAAGGTGCATGCCGAGGTGGAAGTAGAATACACCCCTCAAATAAAAGGCATGGTAAGAAAAGTGAGTCATTTAGTGTCGGTAACAGAATTATAAAAGAAGATGAAACTGCATGAATTAAAGCCGGCAAAGGGCTCAACCAAAACGAACAAGAGGTTAGGCCGTGGACAGGGTTCGGGTGGATCTACCTCAGGCCGTGGTCATAAGGGCGCCCAATCGCGTTCTGGCTATTCAAAGAAATTCGGTTTCGAAGGTGGTCAAATGCCTTTGCAAAGACGGGTGCCCAAGTTTGGTTTCAAGAATAACAACAAGATTTATTACAAGGCTATCAATTTGGATTTGTTAACCGAGTTGGCCGCAAAACTGAATGCCAGTTCCATCAGCATTCAGTCGTTGATTGATAATGGATTAATCAGTAAAAGGGATAAAGTAAAAATATTGGGCAGGGGCGAGTTGAAAACAAAAGTGAATGTAGAAGCCCATGCCTTTTCTGAAACGGCAACCAAAGCAATTGAAACAGCAGGCGGCACCGCCACTAAAGTAAAGTAATGAATAGATTCTTCACCACCATAAAGAACATATTCAGTATAGAAGACCTGCGCATCAGGATCATTAACACCATTGGGTTTTTGATCATGTTCAGGCTGGGCTCTTATATTGTGTTGCCGGGTATCGAGCCTTCCCTGCTCACCGGAAACACCGGTGGTATTTTTGATTTGCTCAACACTTTTCTTGGAGGATCTTTCAGCAGGGCTTCCATTTTTGCATTAGGCATTATGCCTTACATCTCCGCTTCCATTGTTGTGCAGTTGTTAACTGTGGCCGTGCCGAAGTTTACCAAAATGCAAAAGGAAGGAGATAGCGGACGGAAAAAATTGAATCAGTTCACACGCGTCCTCACCATTTTTATTTGCGCGGCACAGTCTTACGGATACTTGCGAACTACGATCAATGATGACGCCATCCTTCAGCCTGGCATGTTCTTCATGGTATCATCCATGATTTTGTTAGTGTCTGGCACTATGTTCTGCATGTGGTTAGGCGAGCGCATTACCGACAAAGGCATTGGCAACGGAATAAGCATGCTTATTATGATTGGCATTGTTTCCCGTTTCCCGGCAGCCATTTACCTGGAGATGACGGAGAAGGCCATGCCCGGAGCATTGATATTTATCATTGAGTTACTCGTGCTGTTCTTTGTGGTGGTTGGTGTAATTGCCCTTACTCAGGCGGTTCGCAGAATTCCGGTGCAGTATGCCAAGCAAGTTGTTGGAAATAAATTGTATGGCGGCAAGCGCGATTTCATACCGTTGAAGTTAAACTCATCGGGTGTAATGCCTATCATCTTTGCGCAAGCACTGATGTTCATCCCTCCCATGATTGCGAGCATTTGGAGAGAAACCGATTTAGGATCGTATGTCGGCTCCACCTTTGCCGATTTCACCTCCTGGCAATACAACCTGTTGTTTGGCGCCTTGATTTTGATTTTTACTTTTTTCTATACGGCCATTACCGTTCCCTCGAACGACATTGCCGATAACCTGAAAAGAAATGGCGGTTTCATTCCTGGAATAAAACCCGGGAAACAAACCGGAGAATATATCGATACGATATTATCAAGAATTACTCTGCCTGGTGCGCTCTTTCTGGCGGCTGTGGCTATTATGCCCGCTTTCGCGGTGAAGGCTGGCGTTACTCAGAATTTTGCTCAATTCTACGGAGGTACATCGCTTTTGATTTTGGTTGGTGTGGTGCTCGACACCCTTCAGCAAATTGAAAGCTACCTGTTGATGAGGCATTACGAAGGGATGATGAAATCGGGCAGAGTGAAAGGACGTTCTCAGTTTGCTGCGGCTTAAAGCTGATGGTTTACCTGAAAAATGCGGAGGAACTTCAACTCATGCGCAATAGCTCAAAAGTTTTGGCTAACGCGCACGCTGAAGTCGCCAAAATAATCAGGCCTGGTGTGAAAACTGCCGAGCTCGACAGAGTGGCGGAAGAATTTATCCGGGATAACAACGGCACGCCTTCGTTCAAAAATTACAAGGGGTTTCCGTATGCTTTGTGCATTTCGGTGAATGAAGTGGTGGTTCATGGAATGCCGGGGAGTTATGAACTAAAGGAGGGTGACATTGTGGCGATTGATTGTGGTGTTCAATTAAACGGATACCACAGCGATTCGGCTTACACCTATCCGTTGCCGGGAGTTTCAACGCAAGTGCTTGAACTCCTGAAGCGGACTTACGATTCTCTGCTTCGGGGAATTGCCCAGGCAAAGGCCGGGAACAGGATGGGTGATATCGCTTTCGCGATTCAGTCTTATGTGGAAGGATTTGGATACGGTGTTGTGAGGGAGTTAGTAGGACATGGAGTTGGGCGGGACTTACACGAAGACCCGGAAGTGCCGAATTATGGAAAGCGCGGCAAGGGAACCAAGATAGTTCCAGGTATGGTGTTCGCAATTGAGCCGATGATTAACATGGGAAAGAAAGACGTGGTGCAGGAGAATGATGGATGGACGATCCGCACGAAGGACAAAAAGCCTTCGGCACACTTTGAACACATGGTGGCCATTTTCAAGGATCAAACCGAGATCATGACCTCGCACGAAGAAATAGAACACAATTATTCATATAAGTGGCGAAACAACGGTCGATAGAACAAGATGGAACAATAACAGAAGCATTATCAAATGCTATGTTTAGGGTGCAGTTGGAAAACGGCCACGAAGTATTGGCACACATATCAGGCAAAATGCGGATGCATTATATCCGCCTGTTGCCGGGTGATAAAGTAAGGTTAGAATTGTCGCCTTACGATTTAGGAAAAGGACGGATAACTTTTAGATACAAGTAAAATGAAAGTAAGAGCATCGGTTAAGAAACGCAGCGCAGAATGCAAGATCATTAGGCGCAAAGGCAGATTGTACGTGATTAATAAGAAGAACCCACGGTATAAGCAAAGACAAGGATAAAATGGTAATCGGTAAGTGGTAATCGGTAAGCAGTACCGAACACTGATTACCGAAAGCCGAATAATAAAGACTAACAACTAAACAAATGGCACGCATAGCAGGTGTAGATATTCCAGATCAGAAAAGAGGTGAGGTGTCGCTCACTTATATTTTCGGGATTGGCCGCAGGTCGGCACAGAAAATCCTTAAGGAAGCCAACGTGAGCTGGGACAAAAAGCCAAAAGAGTGGACAGACGAAGAGTCGAACCACGTTCGGGCTATTATTGCCGAAAAATTCCGGATTGAAGGAGTATTGAAATCCGAAATTCAATTAAGCATTAAGCGCCTGATGGACATTGGAAGTTATCGCGGATTACGTCACCGGAAGGGTCTTCCCGTTCGCGGCCAGACAACCAAGAATAATGCGCGCACTCGCAAAGGCAAGAGAAAGACTGTAGCGAATAAGAAGAAAGCAACTAAAGGGTAAAATTGGTAAGAGGTAAATAGTAGGAGGTAAGAGGTAACAAAACTTATTAAATTAAAACTATGGCAGCAGCGCCAGTAGAAAAAAAGAAAGACAAGAGTAAAAAAAGAACGGTGCAGGTGGAGCCTGTTGGCCAGGTTCACATCCAGGCCACGTTCAACAACATTATTCTTTCCATCACCAACTCGACAGGCCAGGTAGTTTCCTGGGCATCAGCTGGAAAAATGGGATTCAAAGGCTCAAAGAAGAACACACCTTATGCTGCTCAAATGGCATCACAGGAATGTGCAACAAAAGCGTTTGACCAGGGCTTGAGGAAAGTGGAAGTGTTTGTAAAAGGACCGGGTGCAGGGCGTGAGTCGGCTATCCGGGCAATACAAGCCGCTGGCATTGAGGTAACAGTCATTCGCGATGTTACCCCACTTCCGCACAATGGTTGCAGGCCACCAAAGAAGAGAAGAGTATAAGAATTTTTGATTTACGATTGTGGGTAAATCGAAAATCGAAAATTGAAAATCGATAATCCAAAATAGAACATGGCAAGATACACCGGCCCTAAAGCAAGAATTTCAAGAAAGTTTGGCGAGCCCATCCTGGGTGAGAATAAAGCGCTCGCCAAGAAGGCGCACGCTCCTGGTCAGCATGGCCGTGGCCGAAAGCGCAAGCAATCGGAATACGCCATTCAGTTGGCAGAGAAGCAAAAGGCAAAATACATTTATGGAATTTTGGAACGCCAGTTTGCCCACACGTTTGATAAGGCAACCCGCAAGAAAGGCGTAACCGGAGAAGTGCTTCTTCAAATGCTGGAAGCCCGGTTAGATAATACCGTTTATCGTTTGGGCATTGCGCCAACCCGCAGGGCAGCCCGTCAGTTGGTTGTACACAAACATATCGTTGTAAATGGTGATGTGGTGAACTATCCATCTTTTTCCCTTCGGCCTGGCGATTTAATTGGCGTTCGTGAAAAATCAAAATCACTGGAGGCCATCGAAACCAGTCTCTCCGTGCATTCAGCCAAAAAATATAATTGGCTGGAGTGGAACAATGCCGAGATGAATGGAAAGCTGATTACCCTTCCTCCGCGTGCCGATATTCCGGAGAATATCAATGAGCAGTTGATCGTGGAATTGTACTCTAAATAATTCTTAAACAGTAAATAAAAAGACTATGTCAATATTAGCATTTCAAATGCCCGATAAGGTGGTAATGGAAAAGTCGGATGATTTCCATGGCCTGTTCACCTTCAAGCCTTTGGAAAAAGGATATGGCGTTACCATCGGGAACGCCCTTCGAAGAATATTACTTTCCTCACTGGAAGGATATGCCATCACCGGAATTAAGATCCCCGGAGTGCTGCATGAATTTTCAACGTTGGAGGGTGTAGTGGAAGATGTGGCCGAGATCATCCTGAATTTAAAACAGGTTCGCTTCCGGAAAGTGTCTGACAACTTCGACAACAAAATCACAGTGAACGTGAAGAAGCAGAAACAGTTCAAGGCTGCCGATATTGGTAAGGTAACTTCCTCTTTCGAAATCCTGAACCCGGAACATGTGATTTGCACATTGGATGAATCATCACATTTTGAAATTGAATTGACCATGGAGAAAGGCCGAGGATACCTGCCGGCCGAAGAGAACAAACCGAATGAACAGGTTTTTGGATTCATTCCGATTGACGCCATCTTCACTCCGGTGAAAAATGTTAAGTACAGTGTGGAGAATACCCGCGTAGAGCAAAAGACCGACTATGAGAAATTGTTGATCGATATTGAAACCGATGGTTCGATCCATCCCGAGAAAGCTTTGGAAGGCGCTGCCTTTATTTTGATTCAGCATTTCCGGTTGTTCTCTGATAAGTCCATTGAACTTGAAACCGGTAAGGATAGCGAGATTGAACAGGTGGATGAAGAGATGCTGCACATGCGCAAATTATTGAAGACCTCGTTGCACGATTTGGATTTGTCGGTTCGTGCTTACAACTGTCTCAAAGCAGCAGAAGTAAAAACCCTGGGCGACCTCGTTCAACTCGAAATTTCAGACATGATGAAGTTCCGCAACTTCGGTAAAAAATCATTGGCCGAATTAGAGCAGTTGGTTTCGGATAAGAGCCTCACGTTCGGCATGGACCTGGCCAAGTATAAACTCGATGAAGATTAAAGCATGAGACACGGAAAGAAAATAAATCATTTAGGAAGGAAGACAGCGCATCGGCATGCTTTGCTCTCGAACATGGCTTCATCGCTCATCATCAATAAGCGCATCACTACTACGGTGGCCAAGGCCAAGGCATTGAGAAAATATGTGGAGCCTTTGTTAACCAAATCAAAAGATGATACCACACACTCCCGCAGGGTAGTGATGTCGTATCTTCAAAATAAAGAGTCGCTTAAATCTCTTTTTGGCGAAGTGGCAGTCCGCATCACCGAACGTAAAGGCGGCTACACCCGGATCATTAAATTGGGCGAGGCCCGTTTGGGCGATGGCGCTGAAATGTGCATGATGGAGTTGGTTGACTTCAACGATCTGTACAAAAAAGACGGAGCTGCCAAAAAAGCTAAGACCAGGAGAGGTAGAAAATCGAAGAAGGAAGAGGGTGAGGCTATCACTGCAACATCCGTAGAAGCACCTAAGGTCAAGGAAGAGAAACCCAAAAAGGGGAAGTCCAAAGGAAAAGAATAGTGAGTAAAAATTTACAACAATGGGGATTGAATCGGGAGGTTCAATCCCTTTTTGTTTGGGTGAAGCCCAGTCGGATTAATGAAGGATTTGCTTTAGGTGTATCTCAAATTCATCCTGCGGAGGCCGCAACAAAGTTTGCATAACCCTGATCGGCCAAAAACTGGATAGACCTTTGGCTTACAGAATAAGGTAATAAGGTTTATTATCATTATGTATGTATTTCTACTAAGGTTACTTCGAGGGTTACGGCATTTGATATCAAGGAAAAAAACAAGGGTTATATATAATTGTCGCGCCCTAACATTCGACCCCTCTGGGGTCGTTCAGCAATATGATTCGCCCTCTACAAACATAGGACTCCGCTGGAGTCCTTTTTCCTAATGATAATCCCGATAGGGATTAAATCTTTGTAGATCGAATTACCATGATAATTCGACCCCGTAGGGGTCGAATGTTTTCGCCAAAACGTGGCAATTATATATAACCCTTTGTTTTCAAGTGATAATCAACGCAATTGCTGCTGGGTAGAATATAA
>JAYUHI010000341.1:0-3958 GCA_043767095.1 Bacteroidota bacterium | reverse complement strand
CATTTTTCACCGGATCGGTGAGCCACTCCAAGAAATCAGCACTGCACCCAATTTCTTTTGGCCCCTGGTGACCATCATGTACTACCATCTTCCGGATGTCGCCAATGGCTTGTTCCTTCACCATTTTGTAGATCTGTTGATTGCTGGCGTACCAGGTGGTCTCATAATTGGTGAGTAAGTGAATGTTGTACTGCTTCGCCAGGGCTTCCATACGCTGCGCTTGTTTTACTGTTGTAGCCAGCGGTTTCTCCACCATTACCGAAATACGTTTTGGCGCACAAACTTCCACCACAGCCAGATGATCGGCAATGGCGTTGTAAGCCAGCACAGCATCCGGCTTTATTTGCTGAAGCATAGTTGGAAGATCATTGAAGAATAAGGAATCGGGAAGCTGATATGATTTCTTGTAGCGTTCCCTCAACTGAATGTTTGCTTCGGCAATGCCAAGGAGAATTACTTCTCCCCTCTTGTACTGCTGCATGATGCCATGGGCGTGATCGTGACTAAGGCCCGCAACGCCTACTTTTAATTTTTGAGCATGGATGTGACTCCATGTTAGCAGTGAGAGGATTATGCAGTAGCTGGCTTTTGTGGCGATGCTGAATTTCATTTAAAGCGAAATTAACATTGGTTCTAAATCTGGTCGTAGGGTGAGGGTTGAGTTGCAAACTAATGGCAACATGGATCAAGCTCCCGTATTTATTAAAATACCATGCTTTTCAATTACCCCAATGAAAGGATCAGATTCCACGGTCTCCGAAGAATGGTACGTATGGAGTTCCAATAAGGTGGGAAATTTTACTTTCAATTTGATCAAGGACTCTACGTCCATTGGAACACATCCCGTAAATTTTTCGTCCCAAATGGCTAGGTCAATGTCGGAGTGTTCGTGTGGATGGCCTTTTGCGTAAGATCCAAACAACACCACTTTGGATGGATTATATCCTTTACTCCTCAGTTCAAGGATAAACTCATCAATAATTTTTTTTAAAGACTTTCGAGTAAACATCTCCTCAATCTTTTCACGTTTTCATATTTCGCCAATGTATATTTTTCATCAGCTTGCTTATTGATTTTGTTCAAATAGTCGGGATAACGTCCTTCTAAATTCCAATAGTTCAATGCCCTCAGTTCATCAACATCTTCCGCAGTGAATTCAACCTCCGTAATGCCATAAATAAATTCAAGGTCATGCGAGCGGGGCGGAAAATCCCCAGGGTTATCTTTAACCCAATGCGCTTTCAGAAGTTTCTCTATAACCAAATGAAAGAAAAAAAGCGTATGCAAGAATCTCTTTAATTTCAACAGATCCTCAGCGGTTGCCCAGTCCAACTCGGCTGTTTTTACCCAATGCTGAATTTGCTCTGCCTTGCCCATTGTCTAACATTAATAACGAAGGAAAATAAAATTTTCTCTAAAATAAAATCGAATTTTCGCTGAACCCGAAATTAGGGATTTATCGATAGACACAAAAGAAGCTTGGAAGTTTGAGGCTAGAAGGTGAAGACTGGAAACCAGGAATATCCTATCTCCCCCTTTTCTTCACAATCGGTTTGTCCGCTCCGTATTGGAGTTTATTGTAATAGTCAAATTTCTTTTTGTTGATTTTAGCCGAGCATTTATCGGTGGTTACGCAGGAGGATGCGAGGAACAGAACGCCACAAAAAAGAAGAAGTGTCTTCATAGAGTTGGCAATTTAGCCTGTTTGATTCACAAACCGGCAACCGCCATTGATTTATCTTTTTTAAAATCAAGCGACAATGCCTTCATTGATGTACTTGTTACTACAAGGGGTAACTTCCAACAGCCTTAATACAGCCTGAAAATCATTCCCATTTGTATGCCCCAAACATTGACCAAACTATAGTATCGTTGAAACTGCAGGCCACCAGTGGCGAGAGCATGCCAGTGGCCTGCTTTAAACAATTGTTTGTGCACTTGAAGGCTAAACTCTCTGCGGGGAACGGCATCGGTGGAATAATCTCTTGCTGATCGATACTCGGCAAAGCCTCCCCATTTGCCTTCATCAAACATCAGATTGGTTGACAATCCTGATTCAATAAAAGAGCCGTGTGCGCCATAATTCTCTCTCATGAACCCTGTGCCGGCACGCACAATAACATTTTTTGTGTTTATGAAATTGAGTTGAATGATTTGCCAGTCGTAAGTGGCTAAATCCAAATCCCCGTCAATAGATTCCTCATACATATAATTGGTGCGGAAATCGGTAGAGAATATTCCCCACGTTCCACGAACGCGCGGGTTCATGATGTAATAGCTGGATGGCTGCACCGCTCCTTGCAGCATAAAATCCAAACCGACCAGGGAAGGAATTTCAGTTCGTTTTTCAAGTACATGCGATTGCCAGGCACCTAATACCCTGAACACATCGAAAATAAAAAAAAAGTTGCTTCCTCCTGAATTACTACGATCTGACGAACTTGTGCCGGATGAACGGCTATTCTCTTTTGATGCTTTTTTAATGTCATCAACCTGGGCAAGCGAAGTGAAGCCAGACAGGCAAAAGATTACGAAAAGAATAGTTAAATTTTTCATAGGATTGGGGTTACCCGTTGAAAGACAAAAACAATACCAATAACTTCACATCGAAAATTCACGATCAAAAATATAAGTGAATTCCTGCCGATTTTACTTAGATTCATGAGATATGATTTGAACCAAACTTAGTAATTATCATCGTGTCAGTAAATTTAGATCAATTATCTTAGCATTACATACAAATGCACTTAGTTGAAGTCATCAAACCTAAACAAGTCAAGGAGTTTATCTACCTGCCGGAAAAACTCTACCGGCAATATCCAAACTTTGTCCCTCCCTTTTTTGCCGATGAAGAGGCCTTTCACAACTCCCGGAAGAATGCGGCTTTTCAGGAGAACGATACCATCCGGTTTCTGGCCGTTGACCATGGTAGAACAGTTGGCCGGGTAATGGGCATAATCCATCATGAGTATAATTCCCGTCACCAACAAAAGACCGCGCGCTTTTACCAACTCGAGTTTATCGATGATCCTGCTGTGAGCGAAACCCTACTCAAGGCTATTGAGGAGTGGGCTAAAGACAAAGGCATGAACAAATTGATCGGGCCGTATGGCTTTTCCGATAAAGACCCGCAAGGATACCAGATAGAAGGGTTTGAAAATCTGCCGGTGATTTCTACTGCCACCAATCCGCCTTACTTGCCAAAGCATTTAGAAGCACTTGGCTTCCAAAAAGAATTCGACTGTTTATCATACAAGATAAATGTGATCGAAAAATTTCCTGAAGCCTATGAACTTATTTACAGACGGGTGAGCGGGAACAAACTAATAAAACTGATCGAGTTCAAAACCAAAAAAGAAATCAAGCCATACATTGTTCCGGTCTTTCGCTTGGTGAATGAGGCCTACTCACATCTTTTCGGTTTCACAGCCATGAGTGAATCGGAAATGAAAAAGTTTGCTGGTCAATTTTTACCCATTCTCGATCCTGAGTTTATCAAGATAGTGGTTGACAACACAGGTGCGGTAGTTGCCTTTGTGGTATCGGTGCCCGATATGAGCCGGGGCATTCAAAAAGCAAGGGGACGATTATTTCCGTTTGGGTTCTACCATATTCTGTCCGAACAGAAAAAAGCAACCCAACTTGATTTATTGCTTGGCGCGATAAAACCAAATTACAGGAAAAGAGGAATTACCGTTCTGCTGGCCTATGCCCTGATGCGCTCGGCTGTGAAAAGAAAAATAAAAACCATTGATTCTCACCTGGTGCTGGAGACCAATGAACCCATGCTGGCGGAGGTTAAAAACATCGGTGCAGATCTTTATAAGCGGTACAGGATTTTTGGGAAGGGGTTAAAGTCTAATTACCTTAAATCCGCAGCGCTAAAAAAAACAGAGCCGAAAAAGTTCCTAAAATAATTGCATTCAGGTTTTTCCGGCCCGTTTTAATTCACCTATTT
>JAYUHI010000340.1:0-9424 GCA_043767095.1 Bacteroidota bacterium | reverse complement strand
GGAATGATTGGTGTTAATATTGGTGTGCCGGTGCCGCGTGAACCATTTTCGTTTGGCGGATGGAACGAATCCAAGTTTGGCGCGGGTGACATCACTGGAAAAAGCTCCATCGAATTCTGGACCAAGCTGAAAAAAATCACCGTTAAATGGAACCCGGAATCGAAAACAAATTGGATGAGTTAGAAATTGAATAGTCGAATTGAATAGTCGTCAGACCACTTCAAGTGGTCAGACGACTTCCAAATGGATGAGTTAGAAATTGATGTTACGGAAGTAATAGTCGTCATGCGTGCTAAAAGGTGGAATGAGGTGTCAGCCTGAGCCAGTCGAAGGCTAAAGGTTTCGACAAGCTCAACCTGACAAGAAAAGTACTTTTAATCGCCCCAGACGACTTCCAAAATGACAGAGGTTTTGAATCTTTTGTGTAAGTGAATTAGAAAATCAAATCACATTTTTATGATAAAAGAAACTGCAACCCTCGCTTCAGAACGTGAAGAAGTGCTTAGAAATAATCTCGACTACACCCTATTCTCCTGGAGCAAACAAAAAGGAATTGATCCCATCTGTGTTCAACGGGCTGAAGGTGTTTACCTCTATGATTTCGATGGCAAACGGTATATTGATTTTTCCAGTGGGTTGATGAACGTAAACATCGGTCATGGTGATCAGCGCGTAACCGATGCCGTAGTAAAGCAAATGCAGTTGGTGAGTTATGTTACACCGGGCTGTGCTACTCAGGTACGGGGTGAACTCGGAAAGAAACTAGCCGAGATTTGTCCGGGAAATTTAAACAAGGCTTTCTTCACAGTGTGTGGTGCTACATCCATTGAGAACGCCATGAAGCTGGCACGTCTTTACACCGGCAGACATAAAATAATTACCCGGTATCGTGCCTTTCATGGAGCCACCTATGGCGCTATGACTGCGGGAGGAGATCCACGAAAGCTGGCGGCCGATTCCCAACAAATACCCAATGTTGTGCATGTCGAAGATGCGTATTGTTATCGATGCCCCTGGAGTCAGGAGCCTCAATCGTGCAAACTGGAATGTATCTCGCACATTGAACGCGTCATTGAATTTGAAGGCCCGGAAAACATAGCCGCCATCTTAATGGAAGGCGAAAGCGGTTCTTCCGGTTGCATCAAGTATCCAAAGAATTATTGGAAAAGGCTTCGCGAGATTTGTGATCAGAACGGCATCTTACTGATTGCAGATGAAGTAATGAGCGGCTTTGGGCGAACGGGCAAATGGTTTGGGTTTCAAAATCATGGCGTAATCCCGGACATGGTCTGCATGGCCAAAGGAATTACTTCGGGGTATTTACCATTCGGATGTTTGATGGTAACAGATACCATTGCCGCCAGGTATGATAACGATCCTTTGATGATTGGTTTAACGTATAGCGCACATGCTACCGCCTGCGCAGCCGCGCTTGAAGTGATCAAAATTTATGAGACGGATCACCTCATTGAAAATGCAGTTAAGATGGGAGCGTATGTAAACACCTGTGTTGAAAATTTAAAAAAGCTTCATCCCAGTATCGGAGATTTTCGGAATACCGGATTACTCGGTTGCATTGAAGTAGTGAAAAACCGCAAGACTAAAGAACCCATGGCGCCTTACAATGCTCCGGCCTCTGCCATGAAAGTAATGAACCAGGTAGGTGCCAAACTAAAAGAGTTAGGCATGTACACGTTTGTGCGATGGAATTACATTTTCATAGCACCACCTCTGATCGTCACCGAAGAACAGATTGATGAAGGCATGGCGATAATTTCGGAAGCATTAAAAATTGCGGATGAGCATTGTATCTAAATCTTAGCCCTCGGCAAGACCCGTTGTATATGATATTTTTGAACCACATAGGAGGAACATAGGTACATAGTTAAATGACATAGAATGAAAATAAAAACCTATGTGCTATGCCTATGTTTCTATGTGCCTATGTGGTTCAAAAACAAATGCACCAAGATTCAAAGGTCAAAGTAGCTACGACTCATAAACCCATTTACCCCCGGCCATCGTTCGTTCGATAGGAATGGTCACCAGTGTAGATGGATCTTCTTTGTAAGGATCACGGCCCAGCACAACCAGGTCAGCCAGTTTTCCGGTTTCAATCGAGCCCTTACTATTTTCTTCATACGAAGCATAGGCTCCATGCATGGTTCCGATACGAATCGCTTCATCCACTGTAACTTTTTGATTGGCTCCCCAAACAGTGCCTTTCATATCCGTTCTGGTGACGCTGGATTGTAGCGCCATCATCGGTTCGAAAGGACCCGGAGGATAATCCGAAGCCTGAGTAGCTCGAATCCCAGCATCCAAAAAACTCCGAAGAGCAAACATATTTTTCAACCGCTCAGCCCCATACTCACCCATTTTTTCTCCGTGATAATAGACATAGGTAGAGAACGGTGTTGGAATAACGCCTAATGTTTTCATGCGTTGAATCAAAGAATCATTGATCATCGTGCAATGCTCGATGCGGAAACGCGGATCACGCCTCGGTCTTTCTTTCTGTAGTCGTTCGTACACCCGGAGTGTGGTATCAATACCCACATCACCATTGGCATGTACACCAATCTGCCAGTCGGCATCGTGCGCTTTTTTGGCATAACTGTATAATTGCTCTTCGGTGTTCACGAGAATTCCGTAATCATTCGGGCGACCGATATATGGTTGAGAGAGCCTGGCCGTGCGTTCTGAAATAGAACCATCGCACGTCATTTTCATGGCTCCGATGCGCACCCACTCATTGCCAACGCCTGTGCGTACTCCTGCCTGAATCATCTTATCGATATGCGTATAGCCAATCAGACAATAAACACGGAGCAACAAATCACCATTTTCATACGCATCCTGATAGGCGGTGAGGTATTCAGGTGATCCGTACGCATCATGAACAGAGGTCACTCCGGTTTTAGCCATCATCTTGGAAATCAACTTAACACCTTCGCGTAAATCATCGCGTGTATATGCAGACGGAATTATTTTTTCAAATGCATTGCAGGCACTTTCTTTAATTCGACCATTTAATTTTTTAGTAGCGGGATCATGATCAAACATGCCGCCTTGTGGATCAGGAGTTGTTTCTGTTATGCCTGCCATTTTCATGGCCATTGAATTGACATACATGGTATGTCCGCCACGGTGCGAGATTCGTACAGGATGTTCAGGTGATGCAAGATCGAGGTCGCTTAGATTTACTATTCTTCCATCTCTGGTTTTCGTATCATCATATTTAAAACCTAATACCCAGTTTCCTTTTGGTGTTTCTGATGCGCGATTGTGTATGGCATCCGTGATCTCTTTGATGGAGCGTAAATCACAATCCACTTCACGCAGGTGCGAAAGACCAGAGCTGCCCGGATGAGAGTGAGCATCGATGAAACCCGGCACTACGGTTTTCCCTCCGAGATCAATTTTTTTAGTTCGGCCTGTAGCCAGCGACTGAATCTCTTTATTGTCGCCCACGGCAAAAAACTTTCCATCAATAATGGCGACTGCTTGTGCCCGTGGGTTTTTGCCCATGGTAACAATATTTCCATTGTATAAAATTATTTCGGCCTCCCGCTGTTCAAAGGAGGTAAGAACCGTAAGAGCTGCTAAAGACCCTAAGAATCTTCTGCGCGATTGGTGGGGGGTATTGAAATCAAACATTGGGGTGGTGAATAAAAATTTAAGCTATGAAATGCTTTACCAAAAAGCAATCTTAATATAACCTTTGCCAATTGATGGAAATTATTGAAGTCATTGGTCAAAGATAGAAGTTCAACGCTCGACACCCTGACTCCTGTCTACCGACAGCTACCGACAGGAAGGCCCGAAGGGGGGACGCCTGCGCGCTCAACCAATTGAAACTTTTTTCGCTGCCGTGCGATGGCGGTTCCCCCTTCGGGGGTCAGGGGGTCGCGGGATGGCTACCTCTTCTTAATCTCCCCCGGCCAGTTCACCACAAGTGTAACCGGTGAGGAAATATCATTACCCGTGGGCGATTCAATTAGAAATCGCTTCCCGTCTTGTGTTACATCGTACAGATCTCTGACATAGCCGGCAAAAATTCCAGACTCAAACAGAGATTGTACGGATCCAACATCTACAGTTGACGAGCTGAGCCGTATATCAGCCGCCATGATTTTGAAATCCACGCTCATAAAAAACAGTTCTTTCCCATCCCCGCTCCAACGGGGCCGGGACCCACCGGCTGTTGAAACCTGCCACTTGCCACCGGGGCCAGGAAATGGGCGGATATAGATTTCGTCCCTCCCGGACTCATTGGACTGGTAGGCAATCCAGCGGCCATCGGGAGAAAAAGTTGCGCGAAGCTCATTGTACTTTGTTTGGAGGAATACAAAAGGCTTTCGCTCCTCGCTTGCCACACCGGGGTTCATACTCAGTATCCAAATATCATTATTGTCCCCATTCAGGTTGACAGAATGGTACGCAATGAATTGTCCATCGCGCGACCAATCAGAAGGAATTTTTGATTGATTGGATTGGAGCAGCAACTCTTCACTTCCCGCACCGCTGGACGCCCGTAGGTACAAATCATAACGTCTTTTATTTCGGTCCGATGCAAAGACAATCATTTTCCCGTCCGGTGTCCAAACCGCTGACCGGGCGGCACCCTCATCGAAAGTAAAACGCGTCCATACAGCCCGGCTTATTTCGTAGAGCCAGATGTCCATATTTCCTTTCGCATCCGGATGGGAAATCGCAATCCTTCCACCATCCGGAGACAAGCGCAAAGAGACATACAACGAACCAGCATGACTAAGGCTGCCTGTTTGCTTTCCGCTTCCATCCTTCCAGAGCAGTTTCAAACCCACGTCAACAACTCCTCCGGTTTGATAGACAAGAATTCCATTTTGTGAAACGGAGAAAGCGGCCTTGGAAGTGGAGCTTTCAAAGTAGATGTGCTCAGCTATAGGGAAGGCATCGCCCGAAGTTTGAAGCTCCATTAAATCGAATGGCTGGGCCATCAATGTTGGTCCTCGCGCAAACAGAATATGGCCGTTGGCATAGTCAACACTTGAGCTTGCCCGGGCGACAATCCGTGGAGTGACCGTTGTATCGAGCGAAGCCAGAAAGATGGCATCATCTTCGGTTACCCCACTGTTGCTTATCCGGGAGACGTACAAGAAGTGCAGGCCATCGGGCAAAAAACTTGGCCAGCGATGGCTTACTTCGCTCCGGTTTGAGTCCAGTTTCGTTAAACGCATCGCCTGTCCGCCAGCAGCAGATACGCGCGAAAGGGGACCACTGGCAGAGCCATTAAAAATGATTGTTCCTTCTTTGTTCCATGATCCGCCCCGGCCAAAAGGCGCATCACACAGCGTTTGCGCAGGCCCTCCCGAAACTTCTATCTTCTTGAGCTTTCCATCGGCAAAGAACCCGATCAAGCGGCTGTCGGGAGCCCAGAAGGGTATTGTTGCACCTTCCGTACCGTTAAGGGCACGGGCTTCGAGGGCGTTGAGAGGCCGCACCCACAAGCGTGTTTTCCCTGTAGAATCTCTGGCTGCAAATGCCAGGGAACTTCCATCGGGCGATAAGGCGATGTTGCCTCCAAAGTTTGTACCGAATCGTGTTTTCTCCGGTGGCAGAATGGTAGCTCTATAGGTGCTGCTTTCTTGCGGTGCTTCAGAAAAATGAAGAACAGTTAGGGCGATGAGAGAAAGCAACGACACTATCAATGCCGAAATAAGCCCCATCTTATTCAACACAGGCATCCGGATTTTCCAATTTCTTCGAGGGAGCCGCAAGTGCGGAAGGTAAGAGGCCTCACCACCCTGCCCCCTCTCCGGAGGAGAGGGGGTGGTACTTTGTTCTTTCCCCTGCAGTCCCGCAATGATGTCGCTGATGGCGTTGGCTGTCTTGTTGATTTGGTCGCGATACGAAATTTGACCTGACCCCTTAATTGTTTCATCATCTTTAGGACGAAGCGGGCGATTAACACCTGATGTCTGAAAGGTAAAGTCAATGGCGCGCAATGGCCCCTGCAATTCCGCTTCAATCACTCGCTTGTCATTAGCATCGAGTTCATGAATACGAATGGGAAGAACGCGGCTGCCGGTGTTGCTATTGGGAAGTCTTACTTTCAAACCGTACGAATCCGTTGCGGCCGTTTTCAGGAATGGCAGGAACTCATTATTCCAGGCAAAACTTTTTGAATCACAATACGTGCGCGAAATGATCGGGATGAAGATGAGGCTCTTCAGTTTGTCTTTGAGCGAATCGTCCACATCGTGGGTTTCGAGCAGTCCATCGTGTGGGTTCTCATCAAAATAGATGGATATGTCTTCTTTGAAGGTAGCCTCAAGCTCTTTCCTGAGATTGGTTACAAACTCCGTTACCCAGCCGTCATACTTATTGTCTTTGTGGCGATAAGAGATAAAGATGTCGTATTCGTATCCTTGAATCAACGAGGGCATAGTCTTGTCAGGTAAAGCTAAATGTCGCCCTCTTGCCTCCGCGAAGCGCTTTGGCGAAGCAAGGCCTCCGCTTTGCTTTGGAGGGTAAATATTCGAAGTTGGGAATTAGGGAAGGCATGGTCAAATATACAAATGTTATGAATTGCAATGCCACTGAAAAATCCATCCCGTCAGGGATGCGAATGTTTGTAGAGTATTACGTCAGCGTTGAGGCCGTCCCGTCAGGGACGGAATGTTTTTCATTATTCAATGGGCTTAAAAATGTATCGTTCATCAAAAGGCACCTCAAATTTTTTCAATAATTCCCTGTACTCATCTAAAAATGTTCTCTTCATATGATGTTTCTTTTGGTTCATCACGTAATTGTAAACCTGACTAACCTGGCTATGGCCGTAAGAAAAAGCACCATAGCCTTCCTGCCACTGAAACTTTCCTTTTACAAAGCCTTTCTCATTTATCCACTCGGATGATTCTCCTTTAACCACTTGCATTAAACTGGAAATGGATTGCATGGGATGCAGCCCAATAAAAAGATGTGTATGATCTGGCATTCCATTTATTGCTATCATCTTGTGTTTATGATTTTTTATAATCCCCGTTATGTATTTGAACAATTCTTCTTCCCATGATGGTTGTATCAAGCTAATCCGGTTTTGGACCGCAAACACAAATTGTATGTGAAGTTGAGTATAGGTGTTGGCCATAAAAATGGTGGTTGGTTAAAACATTCCGTCCCTAACGGGACGGTTCTCAATATTCTATTTTTTCTACAAATATTTAGTCCTTACAGGACTGAATATTCGCATCTTGGAAGTGCAATACGTCTGAGCGATAATGGTAATTAATATCAAACATTTTAATTCTTCAAGGCTCTTATAGCTTTATGAGTTTTAAGTAATCCATCGTGAGGGTTCTCATCAAAATAGATGAATATGTCTTCTTTGAAGGTAGCCTCAAGCTCTTTCCTGAGATTGGTTACAAACTCAGTTACCCAGCCGTCATACTTATTGTCTTTATGACGGTAGGAGATGAAAATGTCGTATTCGAAGGTGGGTAAAATGGAAGCCATGAATTTTATTTCTTCAGATGATGCGTGACTTGTTCATAAATTAAAATTTAATCAATGCCTTTAATTTCTTCCTAATCACTTCCCGTTCTGGATCAACCGAATTCAGTACTGCGATATAGTTTGGATCCCTTGTCTCAATAGCCTGGTTATAATATTCCATAGCTTTGTCTATGTGGCCTCCATTATAGTAGCTGGTTCCTAAACTCCACAGCGAAACATATTCACCTTTTTTCCTTTGCTCCTCTTGCTGTCTGGCAATTTCCAATGCCCTTTTAATTGACTCGGATTTATCTCCATCACGGTAACGTTTCAAAAATTCCTGATTATTCGCCTTTTCCGCAAAACGTATAGCTTCTTTGGTTAACCCAAATTGGATGCAGTGTGAGGCTAATCTTCCATACGCGGAGATTTCATCACCATCATGAATTTCAAGCGCTAACTTGATAGCTTCATCCATTCTATTCAGCCTCACGAGGCATCGAAGTTTATTAACTTTTAATACTATCCATTCGGGGTTGTAAACAATACCGGCATCATAGACACGTACTGCATCTTTACGATCACCATAACACTCCCTCAGATTTCCAAGCCAATTGTAAGCGTTACTCTGGTTGGGCTCTATCGAAATGGACTTTCTCAATTCAATTTCAGCCTCTTTAAAATTATTAAGGCTGAACTCCAACAGAAGCGCATGAGATGCAATAGCTGGGCCTGACGAAGGTTGAAGCTGAAGGGCTTTGTTAATTAGTTTTTCGCCCTGAGGAAACATTCGTTTCGGGTCATCAAAACCCCGTGAAGCCGAAAGTATATACGCATCAGCAAGCGCAATGATGGCCATAACAAAGGTAGAGTCTTCATTCACAGATTTATTTAGAAATTCTATGGCCTCTGCCATTTCTGCTTTCCGTCTTTTCTCCATCAAATATTTTCCTTTCAGATAATAGTCATAGGCAAGAAGACTTTTGGTGGGAAGTTTATCCAACTGCTGCCGTTCTGAACCGGTCAACGTTGCTTTGAGCACACTGGCAATAGCCATTGCTACTTCACGCTGAACGGAAAAAATATCACTCATTGGTCTGTCATACGATTCAGCCCAAAGGTGTTCATCCGTTTCTGCGCGGATTAACTGGGCCGTTATTCGAAACTGATTACCCGAACGTTGCACACTACCCTCCAGAATAATACCCACTCCTAATTCTTTTCCCACCTCTTTCAATGGCTTTGGTTTTTCTTTGTATTGCATCACCGAAGTGCGCGAAATCACTTTCAGTGACTTGATTTTGGCCAGCTGAGTGATAATATCTTCGGTCAATCCATCACTAAAATACTCCTGTTCCTTGTCGCTGCTCATGTTAACAAAAGGCATAACGGCTATTGCTTCATTCCTGAGGTCACTTTTATGGGATGGCTCAAGAATTGGATAAAAAAAGTATGCAGCCAAAAGCAAAATGATTACAGCCAGAGATGTAAACACTATTTTTTTGTAGATGTACGTGAGGCCGACTGTTGCTGATTATTGGTTACTCCCGAAGTCTTTTGTAAGGGATTTTTAATAGCTGAAATAATTTCCTTAACAGCATTGGCTACTTTATTAACCTGATCACGATAGTAGGTTTTATTCAGGTTGTCGTTCGGATGATCTTCATTAGAACGTAGTGGCCGGTTTACACCACTGGATTTAAAAATAAAATCAATGGCCCGAAGAGGACCAAGTTCATTTTCCAGTAATGTTTTGTCTTCTGCGTCAAGGTCGTGAATACGAATCGGCAAAATCCGGCTTGCCACGTTTCCATTGGCGAGTTTTAATTTAAGTCCATACGGATCTTCTCTTGCCAGTTCCTTAAAGGCTAAGAACTCGTTTTTCCAGGCAAAACATTTTGGGTCGCAATAAGTTTGGGAAATGACCGGGATGAAGATGAGGCAT
>JAYUHI010000339.1:0-3971 GCA_043767095.1 Bacteroidota bacterium | reverse complement strand
CCCGTTGGATAAAAGAAAACGGAAATAAAAAACCCGTGGTTGGTTTCATTGCCGGCCAGACTGCCCCTGCCGGAAGGAGGATGGGGCACGCAGGCGCTATCATTGGAGGAGCAGAAGATACAGCCCTGGCAAAAATGAAAGTGATGCGCGAGTGCGGCATCCACGTGGCTGAATCACCCGCTTTGATTGGCGAAACAATGCTGAAAGCACTGGGAAGAAAGTAATGTTTAAATGCTTGCCCTAAGGCTTTTTTCCATATACGATTTAAATACCCCGATTTTTCCAATAACCGAAAAGGATTCTAACTCACTGTTTGGGTTATCGTTCAGGTATAGGGCTTCTACAAAAAATGACTTGACCATGATGAGGTATATTTTTCTACCATTTCGGTCGCGCACGCCTAATAATTCACCAGACTCCGCTATGCAATTTGCCTTCTTCTTGAAGGAATAAATGTTAAAAAGGATTTGATCGAACATGACTTTTTGTTTTCGGGGGGCAAAGCAAATCGTTTTTTGAATGCCGCCCAATTGAGGCCGGTTTTGGGCAGTGAGGTTTGATGCAGAAGGTGAGAAGGGAATGCGGCTTTATGACGGGGGCCAGCTATTATCGCAGCAAAAGTTGGTCAGAAATCAATAGAACACGCATTCATCCATGATTTTATTCAACATTGAATAAAACCTTACAGGCTAAATAATCCGATCACAATAAATCATTTGCCAGGTTGGCCAACTCCGAACGCTCTCCTTTTTCAAGCGTAATATGGGCGTAGAGTTCGTGGTCTTTAATCCGGTCAATTAAATATGAGAGGCCGTTACTTTGGCTGTCCAGATAAGGGGTATCAATCTGATAGATATCACCGGTGAAAATTATCTTGGTGTTTTCTCCAGCCCGGGTAATGATGGTTTTCACTTCATGTGGAGTGAGGTTCTGCGCTTCGTCAACAATGAAACAAATATTAGACAGACTTCTACCCCGTATGTAGGCAAGGGGTGTGATCACTAATTTTTCGTTCGTCACCATCTCTGTGATTTTGGCGTACTCCTTGTCGCTTTCGCTGTACTGGTTTTGAATGAATTTCAAATTGTCCCACAGGGGTTCCATGTACGGATTCAGTTTCGATTTAATATCGCCAGGCAAATAGCCGATGTCTTTATTACTGAGTGGAACAATAGGCCGGGCGAGGTAGATTTGTTTATAGTCGCGTTTTTGCTCCATAGAAGCGGCAAGGGCGATCAGGGTTTTGCCCGTACCCGCAACCCCTTGCATAGTCACCAGTTTTATTTCCGGTTTAAGAACCGCGTGTATGGCAAAGGCTTGCTCCGCGTTTCGGGGTTTGATGCCATAAGCAGGTTTCTTCTCCACGTGCTCAATCATGCCATTGGCCGAATTATAAAAAGCCAACACCGATTTTTTGCCGCTCTTCAAAATGTAGTAATGGTTTTTAACCGGGCTGAAATCTCTCAGCAAATCATTGGGCAAGCAATACCCTTTGCTGTACAAGAGATCGATCATATCTGGGGCAACATTATCAACCAATGTTTTTCCAGTATATAAGGAACTGATATTTTGAACTTTTCCTGTTGTGTAATCTTCGGCTTGCAGGCCAAGCGATTTGGCTTTCAGCCGCAGGTTTATGTCTTTCGAAACGAGGATGACCTTGCGCCCTTTTTCTTCCTTCTGAATTTGAAGGGCCGAGTTGAGAATGCGATGATCGGCCTTGTCCTCATTGAAAACTTTGTTGGCATCAACCGTTCCGTTGCCGCCCGTATCCATCAACACTCTGAAATTGCCTTTGCCTTTTCCGTTGATGGGATTCCACTGGTGCAACATTTGGTCTTTCGCCAGTTTATCCATGAGCCGGATAAACTCACGTGCTTCAAAATTCTTGATGTCGTTGCCTTTTTTGAAGTTATCCAACTCTTCGAGCACCGTTATCGGTATGCCGATATCATGCTCATCGAAATTTAAAATAGAGTTGCTTTCAAAAAGGATAACGGAAGTGTCGAGGATGAAAATCTTTTTTAACGAATCCACCTTAGCTTTAGCGGAGGAGGACTCTTTACCGGATTTCGCCATAAATCGAGTTTAGTCAATAAAAAACCGCGAAGACAATCTTCCCCTGTTACTTAAAATCGAAAGGGAGGGAATAATCGGCTCTGCGGCATCGTACGGTTCGCTAAAGTTAAGAATGGATTGGAACAATTAAAATAAATGAACCATCAAAGTTTTGCATGGAGGTCTGGCGCATAGGTTAGTTCATTCTGCCTTTCAGTTCTTCATCGTCCTCATCTTCATCTCCCTCTTTCGGGAGGGTAAACATGCCGGTTAGCAAATCTTTGAACTGAAGACCTTTGACTAAGAAATGTTTGCTGATCAGGCTGTATTCGGCTAATCCGTGCAGGGCAAACTCCATCAGGAAAAGTTTCATCGCTTTATCCTGGCCTTTATGAAATTCGTTCACCAGGTTTTCTAAGTTGGGTATTGCCTTGAGTTTCTTTTCGTATTCTTCTTGTGTGGCATCATTCAACAAATCAATGGAGTTGCCATCGCCAAACCATTCGGCAATTTTTTTATATGGGCTTTTTTCTTTTTGCTTCCGGAATTTATCCGGGTCGGGGAAGTAATTCACAAACTGGGCCCGGATGGCTTTTCCAATTAAATTTTGCGCCACAATAGCAGGGCCTTCGTGTTCACCTTCGTAAACCAACTCCACCTTTCCCGTAATGGCGGGGATCACACTCGAAAAATCCGAAATCCGGACGGTCACAGTTTTTTCCCGGTTCATGATGCTTCGCCTTTCGGCCGATGCCACTAAGTTTTCATAAGCAGAAATAGTTAACCGGGCAGAGACACCGCTTTTCGCATCCACATACTCGCTCTTGCGCGCCTCCATGGCAATTTGCTCAACCAGGTCTTTGGCAATTTCGGTGAATGAAACAATTTTCTGCTGGTCGGGATGGATGTGGGATTCTTGTTCTGTTATCTTTTTTCCAATCTCAATCGACTTAGGATAATGGGTTATGATCTGGCTCCCAATCCTGTCTTTCAGTGGAGTTACAATACTGCCCCGGTTGGTGTAATCTTCGGGGTTGGCGGTGAACACGAATTGAATATCCAACGGCAACCTCAATTTAAATCCCCTGATCTGAATGTCGCCCTCTTGTAAGATGTTAAACAGCGCCACTTGAATACGTGCCTGTAAATCAGGAATTTCATTGATCACAAAAATACAGCGGTGCGACCGGGGAATTAATCCAAAGTGAATCACCCGCTCATCAGAATAAGGAAGTTTTAATGCAGCTGCTTTAATCGGATCAACATCGCCAATCAAATCAGCCACCGAAACATCAGGAGTGGCTAACTTTTCGGTGTATCGGTCACTGCGGTGAAGCCAGGCAACGGGTGTATTGTCTTTAAGGTCGGCCACTAAATCTTTGCCAAATCTTGAGATGGGCTCCATCGGATCATCATTCAACTCAGAACCTTCTATAACCGGAATGAATTCATCTAACAAGTTCACCATTAACCTGGCAATTTTAGTTTTGGCTTGTCCCCGCAATCCCAACAGGTTAATATCATGACAGGCAAGGATGGCCCGCTCCAGGTCGGGGATCACCGTTTCTTCATAGCCCCAAATGCCTTCAAAGACATTTTCTTTTTTAGATAATTTTTCGATCAGGTTTTGCCGGAGTTCTTGCTTGATTTCTTTCGGTTGATAGCCGGAACTTTTGAGTTGACCGAGGGTTTTAATGTATGAGTGATTTTTCATTGAATACGTGGGTCATTTTGTTTTTCGCACGGAGCACGCGGAGTTCACGGAGAGTTACTTGCTTAACTAACTGAATTCTCTGTGGGCTCTGTGCTCTCCGTGCGGGGCTGACTAAAAAGTACTTTGCTTGTCAGGTTGAGCTTGTCGAAACCTCTCTCTGGGTTTAAATTAGCCTTCGACAGGCTCAGGCTGACACCTG
>JAYUHI010000338.1:0-3973 GCA_043767095.1 Bacteroidota bacterium | reverse complement strand
TCTTTCACCTTTTAGGTTATAGTTTGTTCTCCTCCAAATCTAATACAATCAATGACTTATCTTTACATCCGATAATCTAATGCATAATATGGGTTTATTCCATGAAACTAAACGCTGAAATGGTGGTTCTCTCCGCCTGCGAAACCGGTCTGGGAAAAGTAGTAAAAGGCGAAGGCATAATAGGATTAACACGGGGTTGGTTGTATGCCGGGGCCAAAAACCTGGTGGTTTCTCTTTGGAAAGTGGCCGATCAGTCCACTTCAGAGTTCATGGTTAAATTCTATGACTTGCTTTTCTCGGGGAAAACAAAAGCTGAAGCACTTCAACAGGCCAAGCTTGAAATGATTAAGGAAAGAAAATACACTGAGCCGTTTTATTGGGCTCCATTTATCCTTGTCGGGCGTTAAAAAATTCTTTTCTTCTGCTGCTGATATGTAATAACGAGGGTATTGGACTGATGATATCCAACGATTTTGTAGAAAAGGCGCACGGAAAAATTTCAGTGAAATCCGAAGAAGGTAAAGGCTCTACATTTTTGGCCACCTTCCCGCTAACTGACTTAAGGGTTTAAATTCTATCTTCTTCTCATCAAATTATCTACGAAAGCGCCAACATTCACCACTTGGGTCTTATCATTCAACGGAAAGGGTTCATCAACCGGAGCCACTACATATCCTTCCTTAATCTTCAAGTCCATCATCAACACATGAAATCCACGGCTTACCGTTGGGGCTTTTGATAGCTTGGTTTCAACAGCAACTAATTGTTTCCCTCTCTTTAAAATAAAATCTATCTCGGCCTGATCGGCAGTGGTTACATAAAATATTTCCCAATTCTTTAATGAATTTCGAATCTGCGAGAGCACAAAACCCTCCCACGAAAATCCGGCCACCGGATGTCCCAACAATTCATGCATGCTTTGAATATTCAGCAGGGCATGTAAAATGCCTGAATCTGTAAGGTATATTTTTGGAGTCTTACTGATGCGTTTTTGAATGTTGGCCCGAAAAGGCTCAAGTTTTTGCAGCATGAAGGTGCCCGTCATAATATCCACATAGCTTTTCACGGTGGGGTGCGTAACCCCCAACGAGTTGCCAAAGTTGGACAGGTTGAGCACTTGCCCGTGCAGGTGCGCGCACATCATCCAAAATTTTCGCATGGCCTCAGCCGATGTGCTTATTCCGAAATTAGAGAGATCTCTTTCTAAAAACGTGCGGATAAAGTTTTTGCGCCAGGCAAAACTGATGTCTTCTTTGGGAGCAAGGAAGCTTCGGGGAAAACCACCTCGCAACCAAAGTTTGGTAAACGAGTTCTTTTTTTCATGTCCCACTTCCGTCAGTATAAAAGGCGCCAGTTCCATGTAATGAATGCGGCCAGCCAATGTTTCAGACGACTGGCGCAGCATTTCCGGTGATGCAGAGCCAAGCAAAATGAACTGACCGTTTCTTTTATTGCGGTCAATAATGCTGCGAAGCACCGGGAAAATATTGGGCATAAATTGCACTTCATCCAGACAAATCAATCGGTTCTTATACTCACTGAAGAAAAGCGTTGGATTGGTCAGCCTGGCACGGTCATCCGGGTTTTCCAGGTCTAAGTAAAGACTGTTCTTTTTGCCCTTCAGAAACGAAAGTGCAAGCGTGGACTTCCCGCACTGCCTCGGGCCGATAATGCCAACGGCAGGGAAGTATTTCAGGTAACGCGTCAGTTCAGTTTCTCCGTTTCGGGTAATCATGCCGCAAATATAGAAAAAACTGAACCCCGTAAATTGAAAGTCACGCTTTCAATTTACGGGGTTGATAAATCAGGATTTTATGAGCACATGCGTGCTGATTACGCCTGATAAGAGGCTGACTTATTAAAGGGCATCTCAAAAAACCTAAATAGAACCGTCTTTTCGCCATGCCTGCCGGCAGGAGGGAGGAACGACCGAGAAATCCCCTTCTTTGTAGTCTATTAGGGGATGTCTCACTTCCGTTCGACATGACGCTAAGGGTTTTTAGAGATGCCCTAAAGTGAGAACATCGGCAAGAATGCAAATGCCGTTATCACGTCAGGCTCTTCCATACCTTTTCCAGTAAGGCTTTTGTGAGTCGGATTCCTTCGGGCTCAGTGTGGGTCTCACCTTCATACTCTATACCGATGTACCCATCAAACTGCGAGTCCTTAACCATGCGAAGCATTCTATAATAATCTATTTTGGTTTCGTTTCCCTTCGAATCAAAACGATAAGACTTAGCACTCACCCCTTTCGCAAAAGGCAAAAAGTCAGCAACGCCCAGATAGCGATCATACGCATCCTTGCAGTTATCAAATTGAGTGCTTCCCCACTTAGCAGTGAGGCACCAGTTTCCAAAGTCGGGAAGAGTGCCAACATTCGGCTTATTAATCTCTCTGATGATGCCTGTTAACCATCGGCCATCCGAGCTATAGAGTCCATGGTTTTCAATAATGATATTGATGTTTACTTTGGAGGAATAATCAGCCAGTAGTGCGATACCGTCCAAAAGTGCATCGCGCACAATTTCCTTGTACCCATCGCCAAATGCATTTACGCGGATGGAATGACAACCAAGTATTTTTGCAGCATTTACCCATTTGAAATGGTTCTCAACCGCGATTTTCCGCTCAGCATCGCTTGGATTGCCGAGGTCTCCTTCTTCATCAACCATAATCAACAAGCTGGAGACTCCGGCATCCAAAGCCCGTTGCTTCATGCCACTCCAAAATTTTTCATCCTTACCAAATGCTTTGTAGAAACTGTTTACATACTCAATGGCCTTGATGCCGTAATCTTTTGAAGCAATGGAGGCAAAATCCCCTGCCTTTAATTGCCCGGCATTGATTGCCCGATGGATAGACCATTGTGCCAGGGATAGCTTTAAAGTTTTGCCTTTTTGGAAAAGGAATTCTTTCGGGTTAAATGAGGCAAATGAACTGGCCGACAAGGCTGCAGCGCCCAGGCTGGATTGTTTGATGAATGATCTGCGGGTAAGCATAATGAGGGATTTATCGATTACATATAAAAATAGGAATTTATGCTTTGCTCTGGAATTGAAATAATGTTGTCGGGGTGAGTAGTTCTTCAGGGGCCTGAAATGAACAACAATTCAGAAAAATCC
The DNA here is from genome assembly GCA_043767095.1 of Bacteroidota bacterium. Classification (GTDB taxonomy): domain Bacteria; phylum Bacteroidota; class Bacteroidia; order Cytophagales; family Cyclobacteriaceae; genus ELB16-189. Next base: position 851 of record JAYUHI010000338.1, on the reverse strand, counting down.
ATTTTCCATCCCGCACGGTTGGAAGATGCGTTTGTGAATTAAACCTTAATACAACTCTCTTTCTCTGGGAAGCACCTGGTTCTTAAAAGTATTCTTAAAGAACTTCTTAATGGTAACCAGGTTGGCTCCCACTTTCAGATAAACTCTTGGGTAACTGGTTAGCAATCCTGACTCATTCAAAGGAGTTATGCTATCACTGTATCCGGCTTCAGCAAAAAACTGATAACACTGAACGCCAAGGCCAACCTGGTAATTATATACCACCTTATTGAGATTTACTTTGCTAAAGAAAAAATCCCTGTCAGCCTGTGTCTCTTGCGAAAAGCCCGTTGAAACCAATCAATGGTTTCGATCCTACCGGAGAGTACACATAAGGTTCCGTATTGGCCAATGCCTTCTCACCAGAACTGCTAACCCCTGCTTTGAGGCCCACCTGTATCTGTGCGCTGGAGGCAGAAGCAAGCAACGCCAGAAAAATTACCAAAATTTTCATAGTGGAATATTTCCACGAATGTAAAATGCCGGTACTTCCGCTTCACCATCACTGCCAGGGAAAAAAGTAGTAAAAAAGTAGTAGGAAGGACCCAGCGCGCGGTTCCCTTTAAGGGAAGGGGTGCGCGATAGCCGTAAAACTGTCTTACACGCAACCTGGCTTACTTTGTTTACATGCCTGATAAAAATCAACTCAATTATCTCTCAAGTGGATGCGGGTTGATTAAATATTATCTGTTATTTCAACAATTGGTTTTTTGGCGCATTAAAAATTATCATGGAGTTTACTGAAACCACAGTAGAGTTATGGGGCCTCAAAATTTCGGAACCCGTCACTTCTGTTACTGATCTTTTGGTAT
>JAYUHI010000337.1:0-9436 GCA_043767095.1 Bacteroidota bacterium | reverse complement strand
CCTAACCCCCCGCCGCCCCACCACTTGTCAGAATATTTCTTAGGCTACCTGCGCCTGAAGTTTTTTCGCTAAAACCGATTTGGGCACGGCACCAATTTGTTTGTCCACAATCTGACCATTTTTAAAAACAAGAAGGGTAGGGATGGAGCGAACACCAAACCGTGCAGTCGTCTCCGGGTTTTCATCCACATTTAATTTGGCAACTACAGCTTTACCTTCATAGTCACTTGCCAATTCTTCCACCAACGGGCCAATCATTTTACAAGGGCCGCACCATTCAGCCCAAAAGTCAACCAGAACCGGTTTATCCCCTTTTATAGCTTCATTAAAATTGGCATCGTTCAGAACAATTGTTTTTCCCATTAGTTTATATTTTGATGGTTAATGTTTCAAGTAACGAACGCAAATATAGATTAAAATAGTTCCGGTGGTTTTGATTTTTGATTTGATAATCCCTCTAATCCCTCTGGTTAAACATCCCCTGATTTTATCAGGGCATTCACCTCTTTGACAAAGAATTTTTTAATGGAGGGCCATTTTAATTCTTTGTTCAGTATTTTCGGAGGAACAGAGTCTTCTGCTTCATCAAAAAAAATGAGGCTGCGATAAATATGGAAGAGGCTTGTTGTTTTGTACTTTTTATGAAATAGCTTCATCAATGCACTCAAGGGCTTGTGGTGATGGCATAAATAGTACAAATCGTAAAAATCCTTTTTTTCAGCCCGCCCTGAAATGGCCGCAATTTTCATGGCGCCTATATCATCAAGCGAAAACATTCGTATCCCATCTAAGGTTTCAATGGGACTGAGCAATGGAAACGGATGTTTAACAAAATCAACTTTTACTTTTCTAAGGAACACAAAAAGACCGATGGGGTTTTTGGAAACAAATTCAAATTGATCCCATTCTTGAATTAATGCCTGAATATTATCTGGGTCAAAAGGAACATTGCTAAAATAGTCAAGGTCAATGGAAAGCCTGTGCCCAAATCGTAAGGCAAGCGAAGTGCCGCCCACTAAATGAAAATCTGAAAGGGGTTTAAAAGAATTAATGAAATGGATCAACCCCAAAGTTGCGGGCCGGACTGTTTTAATATGTAGCACCGAAATTGTTCTTTAGGTATTTCATAATAGTTGCTGGCGAAGTTCAGGGTTTTAGGGTCTAAATACTTAATGATCACTATGCTTGCTTTTATTTCTTCCTGTGTATAATAGGCGTTTAGTTCTTTGAAATCCGCCCAACCGCCACGCGTAAGCACCCGCTCAATAACCCACCGCTTGTTCTTCTCCCAATCAATTTCATTATAGTCTACATCCCAAAAAATATTCTCAGGGAAATTAGGTTTGGATTTGATGGTTTTCATTGGTGATACAAGATACGAAAAGGAAGGGTTTATTGGAAGAGCAAACGTAAAAAGCCTCAATCTTTTTCGGCTGATTTTCCAGTGATCGGAATCTCCACCACAATCATGCAGCCATTGCCGGGCGTACTGTTGATTTCAATCTTGCCCTTCAACAAGGCAACCCGTGTGCGCAGACTATTGATACCAAAACCCGACTGAGTAGCAGCATTAAAACCCACCCCGTCATCTTCAACCGTCACTACCAATTCATTTTCATAGCCAAAAAACTGGATGTCGGCCCGCTTTGCTTTTGAATGCAGGATGATATTGTTGAGTGATTCTTGAATGATTCGGTAAACCTGCACAATATTTTCAACTGGCAATTTTGGTGATAGAATCCAGGATGTTGAAATTAGTTTGTTCTTTTATGCCGGCCACGGCCTTGAAGTGGATGGCACTAATTATTTAGTTCCGGCTGATGCCAACATTCAATCGGCATTAGATGTGAAAATGAAAGCCTTGCCCATGACTGGCATTTTACGCACTATGGAATTTACCAATGAGGAAGGCCTGAACATGATTATTTTAGATGCCTGCCGCAATAACCCATTCCCCACAGGTAAACGAAGCAGCGGTTCGGGCCTCGCCACTATCAAACCACCAAGCGGCACCCTAATAGCCTACTCTACCGACCCCGGTTCGGTTGCTTCGGATGGTGATGGATCAAACGGTCTTTATACAGGCGAATTAGTAAGGCAGTTGGGCATATCACAACGCATTGAAGATATTTTTATGAACACCAGGAACTCCGTTGAAAAGGGCAGCGGAGGCAAACAAAGACCATGGGAAGAAGCCCGGTTAAAGGGGGTTTTTTATTTGAAGTAACAGATTCAACTACAAGTTATCCCGTTCGGGAGTGGGAATTAAGAAGCACGGTCATCATCAATAAGTACCATAACCAGACTGGATTCAACAGCTGGTTTTTTTGTTACCATACCTTGAAATATCTTCCTACCTTCATCGGTAAATAATATTTAGTGCACCCCCATTCGAACCTAATCCAATCCTTTTACACCAACTTTCAAAACCTGGATGTGGAGGGCATGAAAAAATGTTACCACCAGGATATTTATTTTTCCGACTCGGTTTTTCCTGCACTGCATGGTAAAAATTCTGGTGCTATGTGGGCCATGTTAATAGAGAATCTGAAAAAAAATAAAGACGGCTGGCAATTAGAATTTAAGAATATCAACTGTAATGAAACAGAAGGTTCTTGCCGGTGGGAAGCCCATTATGTTTTCTCAGCCACAGGCAGGCAAGTGCACAATATCATTGAGGCTAATTTTCAATTTAAAGATGGTCTTATAATCCGGCATGCCGATTCCTTTGATTTCTACCGATGGGCACGGATGGCTTTTGGTATTAAAGGGACTATTATTGGCTGGGCGCCTTTCTTCAGGCGAATGGTTCAATCGCGTGTAAATGGCCTTTTGAAAAGGTTTATGGAAAAGAACCAGCCAGGCAGTTTTTCTCGTGACTGATTTTAATCAGTACATCTATTGAATAAAATCACTCAGAAAGTAAGCGGTGAATTCTACTTTTCGGAAGTTTTCGTTTCCATCAAAAATTTTTAGCTTTACTAAGTCCAAAGTCATCAAACAAAAACACATGCCATGAAAAAAATACTTGTCCCAACCGATTTTTCAAAAGCCTCGATCAACGCCATTGAAGTAGCCTACGATATTGCCAAACGATCGGGGGCATCCATCACCATGCTGCACGTGATTGAAGAAGTAGGTACAGATTCATATTCTGTTGTTGGTCAGGGTCGCCCATCCAACATTGATGAAAGCCTGTTTATGGTTGAAATGATCCGGAAATCGAGGAAGCAGTTAGAGAAATTGGTAACTGATCCAAAATACAAAGATGTGCGGATTGAAGGTGAACTGCGTATCGGGAATGCCTTTCACGGTATGCGCACTATCATAACCGATCATAAGGTTGACCTGGTGGTGATGGGCACCCGCGGCCATACTAAACTGGAAGAAATGGTGATTGGCAGCAACACCGAGCGGGTAGTTCGGCAGATGCGTTGCCCGGTGCTTTCAGTTCACAATAAACCATCCAAACTTGATTTTAAAAACATTGTTTACGCTACCGCGATGTCGAAAGACGAAGAAGTCTTTTCAAGAATAGTTAAGCGCACGCAGCAGATTTATAATTCTACCGTTCACTTAGTGCGCATTAATACCCCCGGTGATTTCCAGCGCGACAAGGTGGTGAAGGATTACATGGAGAAATTCGCTAAGAAACTCCAACTGAAAAACTATACGGTGAACGTGTATAACGATTTAACCACCGAAGAGGGAATCATTTATTTTGCCGACAGTATAAATGCCGATCTCGTTTGCATGGCTACTCATGGCCGCACCGGCTTTGCCCATGTAATGGCCGGAAGCATTGCCGAAGATGTGGTGGGCCAGAGCAAGCGCCCCGTACTAACTTTTGTGGTGAAACATTAAAAGGTTGTCCACAGTCGACTGTCGACCGTGGACTGTGGCCTTTTTTTAAAAGTCCATGGTTGAACGCAGGAGTTCGACAGTGGACTTTTTGTTTATTTTTATACCGATGAAGGACTACTACGCGCTGCTTCGTGTTTCAAGAACCGCCACTGATGCCGAAATTAAACAGGCCTTCAGGCGGCTGGCCATTTTACTTCATCCCGACAAAAATCCGCACCCCGATGCCCCCATCGCCTTTCAGGAAGTCAATGAAGCCTATGAAGTATTGGGCGATTCCATAAAGCGTGTTTTGTATGACCAGATGCTGCTCAACGACCCGGGTGAGCCGGTAGTGACAACCTTCCGGCACCGCGACCCGGCCTATCAAAGAAGAAAACAAGCTGGATATAAGCCTGCTCCGCGCGAGCCATCGGCTGGTGAAATAGTTATGATGAAGTTAATGCCGTACACCAATTGGGTTTCGTGGACAGCGGTAGTCATTAGCTTTTTTGTCTGGCTTGATTTTGCCCTGCCCAGGAAACAGACAGAGGAAGTGGTAGTGGAGTGGCACCGGAGGCTGAATGATCATGAAATGATTACCGACAAAGGCCATTCGTTCCATTTAATGTACCCTCAAAACTTGAAATTCTTGCGTGAGCCCGAGTTGAACGTTTACACGTCACAACTATTTTCTTTTCTGGATCGGATTGAAACCAAAAGCGGGAGCCATACCTTGAGCAACTTGCCTTCGGTTTACCGGAACTTTATGTTCGGCCCCATTATTCTTTTAGCGTTGGGATTGATTTGCAGCGTGTTGCCTAAGGGCGATAACAAATTCAATTTCGCTATTGCCACTTGCATTTTTCTTTTGTTGAATGCGGTGTTTATAGCCAGATCAGTTTGGTGATAGACAGGCTAAAGCTGTTCCTCCGACCAATTGAAACTCGGACAAATAATTCTTTGACTGAAGTTCTTCAATCAGAGATAAGGTATCGGGCTGGACTGTCTTTCGGTGTAGCATCTAAGGTCTTTCAGCGGATCCGCTAACAAAATACATGGTTTTATCGCTGAACCATCGGGCATGGCAAGCAGCCTCCCTTACTTTACTACTGCCATAAAACTGTATCAACTCTTTGATATTCTCCCAGGAACCTCGTTCCAAAACACGCTCAATAATAGCTTGGGCATGAATTTCAGCGTTCAAGGTTAAAATATTAGTATCCCAAAAAAGATTTTGATCCTCTAAAAGTTTCACGTTGTCAAAGGTAAGTTAACTGCCGTAGATCATAACAACAACGCCTCCACTTCCTTCCAGTCATTCACCCTATTGAAATGATTATGCTGAAGGTTGTGTGGCGCAGTAAACATAAACTTCTCCCCATTGAATCGCTCCAGGTTGTGGGGCAAGTCATCAATCATGTAATCGCCATGAACTATCGTTTTACTTCCGCAAAAAACAAACTGTTTCCAGTGAAGAAATGAAAAATGCTCTTGCAGCCATTCCAGTTTTTCGGGCAGTGAATTAGGAAATTCCATGGCCGATGAAACAATGAAAACCTCGTAACTCTGGTTGAGTTTTCTTACCACCTCCTGGCTGTTCTCTTTCACGGCCATGGTTCGAAAGAAATTTTTCCGGAAAGTAAACTGATACACGGCTTCATTATGATCAGGGAAACGGTCCATCTCATCTTTGAAATTCAAAGACTCCCGGGTAACGAGCATCCCGTATTCCTTTTCATAATAGTTAATAAACTGCCCCGTAGCATCGGCCAGCACATCATCCATATCAATAATTAACCTCTTCATGATTGTTTTAAGTGAGTCACAAAATTGAAATAATTTTCGGAATCAATTCAAGGTCAAAACGAAAATTGGAAATATCTTTAAAGCCGATACCACTTTATGAGGTCTTTATTATTCTTGATTTTCCTTTCGCTGCCCTGGGTGCTGCAAGCCCAGGGTTCACCCAAAAAAGCTCAGGTTGGTTATCCTGTCGAAGACGGTAAATTTTTATTGAATATGCTCCGCCTCCACCCCGATCAGTTCAAAACCATTCTGGATAAAAGAAAAACGTTCGAGGTGCAGATTATCTACACGCAAATCAATCGCGATCAGAGCAACCGGCCCGAGTTCAAAACCTTTCTTTATAATGTGGACACCGGCCGCTATTTCTATCCGGCCTCCACCGTCAAATTTCCCATGGTGTTGCTGGCGCTGGAAAAACTTAACACCTTGCAAAATCCGTTGATTAACAAATACACACCAATCTATCACGACAGTGCTTATTCTGGTCAGCGATGGGCCAGGGCTGATACAACTTCCGAAGGAGGCGTTCCATCCATTGCTCATTACGCAAAAAAGATTTTTGTGGTGAGCGACAACGAGGCCTTCAATCGGCTTTATGAATGGGTGGGGCAGCGCGAGGCGAATGAAAAACTAAAATTGAATGGCTATAACATTAGGCTGTTGCACCGGCTTGATCGCAGACTAACGCCCGATGAAAACCGGCACACCGAAGCCGTTCGTTTTGCTTCGCGCGATACATTGATCTACCAACAGCCGATGTTGACTAACGATTCTATCGTGGTCAACAAGAAGATTATGAAAGGCAAAGCATATTATGAAAAAGGAGTTTACATCCGTAAGCCTTTTAATCTTTCTTATAGAAACTCTTTTCCATTACCCGATCAGCAGGAGATGCTAAAGGTCATTATTTTCCCGGAGTCCGTTCCACTGGCAAAACGATTCAATCTTTCCGATGAAGACCGCAGGTTTGTATTGCAATATATGTCGCAGTTGCCCACTGAAACAATCTACCCGGCTTATTACCAGGACTCAACTTATTCGGATGCGTATGGTAAATTTCTGTTATATGGCGCTGACACTACCCGCATTCCCGATCATATCCGAATTTTTAATAAAGTGGGCAATGCTTATGGCTACGTGATTGACAATGCCTACATCGTGGATTTTGAGGCTGGTGTAGAGTTCATGCTCTCGGCTGTGATTTATGCAAACAAGGATGAAATTTTTAATGACGATAAGTACGAGTACAAAACTGTTGCCCTCCCCTTTATGAAAAACCTGGGCGAGTTGATTTATGATTATGAGAAGCACAGGGTAAAAAAAACCAATCCTGATTTGTCTGAGTTTAAACTGCAATACGATTTAAAAAAAGATGATGATTGATTTCTTTCTGGAGTTCAAATTTTCAGGACACCTGGTTTTTTGTGGCAAGACGATTTTTCCTTCACCAATCTTTCTTATTAAAAACGCGCAGTGCGCTCAGCAAAGGCACGGCAATCCAAATCAATAAAGTTCCGGAAGAGAAAGCAAGGCCAAGGTTACTCCCAAAAAAGTCGCGGTAGAAGGCGCCTGTGTAACCCATCAAAGCAGAAATGTCCAGTTGGAGCAGCATCATGATGCGGGCGAGGTCAACCGGATTTAAAGCGATCATGGCCAGCGTAACTTTTTCCAGCGGGTAATCGCTGAAGGTGTACACCATCCACAATACAAAACCATCGTAAATCAGGGAGAAGTACAGCCATAAGAATAATGCGAAACCAATGGCCTTTGCTTTGTCGCGCGTGAGCACAGAGGAGAAAAAGGCCAGCGAAACAAAGGCGAGTGTGAGCATGATGCCGGTGAAAAGCAGCACCAGGTTTGCCGTTCCGCTTCCATAAATAACCAATGGCAAGCCAACGCCAATCAGAAAAGCGAGACAGAGAGATGAAGCCACAGCCAAATACTCGCTGAGGAAAACAACTTTGCGATTCACCGGTTGCGCCAGCATGAGTTCCATGAATTCATAAGAGTTGAAAAAGTGAATAGTGGTAAACACCACACTCACCAACGGCACTACCATCAGTAAAATATTAAGCAGGCTCAACACCACTTTCGTGGGATCGCTGTCGAGTTGGAAGAGTGCCAACGAACAGGCAAATAGCAAGGCGGTATAGACGAGTACAAACCGCGTCCGCAGCAAATCGTAAAAAGCATATTTGAGTACTCTGGTCATAATTGGAAAAGTAGGCAATGGGCAGTAGGCAGTAGGCAGGAAATCTTCATCATTTTTTTTGAATCAATTTGAGTATGCTTCAATGGTTTTAATATTCCTGCTATTAATCCAACGGGCAATGGCTTTACCTAATCGAACTTCCCCGGTGATGTCTTTCAACTCATCAATGCTGTTGTTATACGGCACATCCCCTTCTTGTAAGTAAATAACATCGGTAGTTAATTCATCCAGATCGCTCATGATGTGCGAACTGATGATGAGCAGCTTACCTTCCGATTTCTCCACAAGAATTTTTTCTTTCAGGATTTCAACCGCCACCGGATCGAGGCCGGCCGTTGGCTCATCAAAAATGAGAACCGGAGCGCGGAACAGAAAGGCTAACGCAGCGCTCACTTTCTGGCGTGTGCCACCGGAGAGTGTGTGCATGCGCTTGTCCAGGATTTTGTTCAAGCCGAAAGTTTCCAGCAATTCTTCATCGGTGTTCAGGAAATCGGGCCGGATATTTTTCATCATGTCAATCAACTGCTTGATTCGCATGTTGTCCGGGTAGCGGCCTATCTGCGGCATGTATCCTATTTTCTCACGATACCTCCAATCGCTCAGAATGCTTTTCCCTTCAAAAAGTATTTCGCCAGAAGTGGGCACTACCAGGCCCAACAAACTTTTGATGAGTGTTGTTTTACCTGAACCATTCGGCCCGATCAGCGCATACGATTTATCGGCAACCAAATCCAGAGTCACCTGCTTCAGCGCCTGCACCTTCCCGAATTTTTTACTTACTTGTCTGAACGAAATCATACGGTTTCATGCTTGGGTAATTATCTTTTAAATTTTCAGGGGTGATGGCCGGCACTACTTTTTCTGCGCGATCCATCAGGTGAACGAGAAAACTCCGCCACAACATTACAGCCGGGGGGATGCGTTCCACGATCATGGCAAACAGGCTTACCGGTCGGTAAGGCACATCGCCTGTCCCGTCTTTCTTCATGTCATAGCCTTCGTATTTATCCCAGTAGTTGTGATCAATTTTATTCAGCACCAGTGAGCCATTGGTCGCGATGTCGAAGGTGTTGGCAGAGAAATTATTTTTGGTGAAGCTGTTGTCATCGCAACTGGCCTGGAGTTTTACAGCCCAGCCGTTTTCACTAAATGTGTTTTCAGAAAATTGAATCCGGCTTGAACCTTCCATATAAATTCCAACTGAGTTTTTAATGAACGTATTGTTTTCTACAAAGCTATCGCGAATGTCTTTCAACAGCAAGCCATAAGCAGACGAACCCCAATTGTGCTGAAACAGATTGTTGACCATCTTCACGTTCTTGGTGTACATCACGGCCACACCGGCCCCGTTGTTAACGAATTCGTTGTTGCGATATTCATCGTTGTGTGAAAACATAAAGTGCAGGCCGTAGCGCATGTTTCCCTCGCTGCGGTTGTTAGTCACCAGCGAGTTGGTCACGAACTCAAAATAAATCCCATCGCGATGGCCTTTGACTTTATTATTGTTGATGGTGATGTGGTCACACTTCCACAGGTGGATGCCATTGCCAATCTGGTGCTCGGCTTCAGCGTTGG
>JAYUHI010000336.1:0-1620 GCA_043767095.1 Bacteroidota bacterium | reverse complement strand
TAATTAGAGGAGTTACGCAAAACTTTGTTTTTGATGCAAAATTGATGGATATAACCTGTGATTTTGTAGAAATTTTAAAGATCGTGCGTAAGTCCACTTAATTAATCTCATCATTTTATTTTAATCCAACCTCAAGCGAAAATCCTTTCTATTTTTGCCGTGCTTAACAAACCACATGACCGGCAATAAATATTTCGTAATTGATTTTGACAGCACGTTCACCAAAGTGGAAGCCTTTGATGTGCTGGCGGATATTTCCCTAAGCGACCATCCTGAAAAGGAAACACGTAAGAAGCAAATTGCGGAAATAACTAACCAGGGAATGGACGGCTCCATTTCCTTTCGGGAATCACTGGAGCAAAGGCTTAAACTTTTGCAACCGGAGAAAAAGCACTTGCCGGTTCTGATCAATCAATTGAAATCATTGGTCTCAGAATCCTTCAAACGAAATAAGGAATTCTTTAACACTTTCGGGGAGCATATTTATATTATTTCCAACGGCTTTCGCGAATTCATTGAACCTGTAGTGATTGAATTTGGTATCAAGCCTGAAAATATTTTGGCCAATGAATTTGTATTTGATGACACCGGCAAAGTTACCGGGTTCGATCAATCCAATCCGCTTTCATCCAACAATGGAAAAGTGGAACAGCTCAAAAGGCTTAATCTCCCGGGCGATGTGTATGTGATTGGCGATGGCTACACCGATTATGAAATCAAACACGCGGGCCTGGCCAATAAATTTTATGCGTTTACGGAAAACGTTGATCGCAACCATGTATCATCCAAAGCCGACCACATCGCGCCAAGCCTGGATGAATTCTTATATTTAAACAAATTGAACACGGCTATCTCTTATCCAAAGAATCGGATCAATGTTCTCCTGCTGGAGAATGTCCACCCTGTTGCCGTTGAGGCTATGAAGGCCGAAGGATTTAATGTTGAAACTTACCCGGCTGCTCTAACAGAAGCAGAACTGTGCGAGAAAATTAAAAATGTTTCGGTGCTGGGCATCCGGTCTAAAACACAGGTAACCGCCAAAGTTCTGGAAAGCGCCAACAGGTTGATGGTGATTGGGGCTTTCTGCATCGGCACCAACCAGATTGATTTAAAGACAGCCACAAAGAAAGGAGTTGCTGTTTTCAATGCACCCTTCAGTAATACAAGATCGGTTGTTGAACTGGCCATTGCCGAAATGATCTTGCTCATCCGAAATATTCCGGATAAGTCGGCTCTCATGCACAAGGGTGTGTGGGACAAATCAGCTAAAGGAAGTTTTGAGGTGCGGGGAAAAAAGCTCGGCATTGTGGGGTATGGAAACATTGGTTCACAACTTTCGGTGCTGGCTGAATCGCTGGGAATGAAGGTGCTGTATTTCGACACTGAAGAAAAACTCGCCCTCGGCAATGCAGTGAAATGCAAAACACTAAAAGAACTTTTATCAGATTCTGATGTAGTTACCCTGCACGTGGATGGTCGGGCAAAAAATCAAAACCTGATTGGCGAGCGTGAATTAGACTGGATGAAGCCTGGCGTTATTTTTATTAATCTGAGCCGCGGCCATGTGGTTGATATCAAAGCATTGCGAAATGCCATTACAAATGGAAAGGTTGTTGGTTG
>JAYUHI010000335.1:0-1624 GCA_043767095.1 Bacteroidota bacterium | reverse complement strand
CCCGGCTACTGAAGGACAAAATACCTAACAACATCAAATCATTAGGATTTACGAGTAAAGGAACATACTACTACGCTCTTTCCACTGATGCTCAGCATGAAATTTATACTGCCTCGCTTGATTTGGAAAAGGGAATTATAGTTGGCTTACCTACGCAGATTGCTCAGATTCATGGCTCAAATGAAGGACCTGATTGGAGCACGAATGGAAAGTTTTTGGCTTACATACATAAAGGCAGCAGTATTGTTATTCATTCATTGGAAACAAGCAAGGAAACAATATTATCTCCAAAGGCAATTTCAAACATCTTTACAGTAGCATCAGGCGACCGCTATCTTCGTTGGTCTCCTGATGGTAATACCATTTTAGCTCCACAAAACCGGATTTTATTTTTAGTTGATGTGACTACAGGTGAAGCAAGGCCTATCGTTACAGACAGACGCTCACGATATGGTCGCTGGTCTCCTGATGGAAAGTCAATTTTTTTTTCGCGGCAGCCTGGACTGAACGATGCATCACTGCAAATTGTGAAGATGAATTTAGAAACACAACATAAAGAAATTCTTTATAATTCCGATCTCCCTGGAGATAATTTAAGCAGTCTTGAAATATCGCCAGATGGACAATGGCTGGCTTTTTCCGATGTGGCGATGGAGAAGAATTCCGATGATGAAGAATCTGTCCTCATGCTTCTGCCGATAAACGGAGGGCAGCCACGCCTGCTTTTTAAAGTATCTGGCTCAGAATATTTAAAAGTAGTTGGCTGGACTCCCAATTCTCAGGAAATTTTGTTCACTAGAAACACGAAGTTAGCTACCAAATTATCAACAACCCTGTGGCGGATTTCAATAAATACCGGAACGCCTCGCAGCATTGAACTCGGGCTTCCTGTCCTGACAAACATCCGGTTCCACCCCGACGGAAAACGAATCGTATTCGACTCAGGGCAACGGGGTGCAGAAATCTTCGCGATGGAGAACTTTCTTCCAATTGGTATATCCCGGGGAGGTACGCAGAGTTTTAAACGCTAAAGTATATTATGAAACGCATAATCGTAGCAACTTTATTTCTGATAATCTCCGCCATAGTCACGGCGCAAACAGAAAAAAATAATACAGCATTGGAAGGTGAATGGGTCGGTATTGTAAACCTAGGGAAAGAAGCTATATACATGAGGCTTCTGATTAAAAATGAAGAGGGATATACCAAAATTACTATTCTTTCCATGCAGCCGGATGGTATTTCGGCACAGCCTACCGATGTAAATGTAAACTCTGCCCGCATTCAATTTCAGTTGGAAAGAAACACTGTTCATCTTTTGTTTGATGGCAAACTGCAGGGCAAAAGGTTGGCGGGAAACATAAGCTCAGCACAAAGCTCAGGCGCATTTCAATTTGTACGTCATTTGCCGCTTGATCCGAAACTTTACGATGAATATGCCGGACCCTATGAGTTGGGTTCAGGCAAATTTGTTATCATAAGACGGGGAGATAGATTGAACGGCGCACCGCCATTTTCAGTTGACCGTTCATGGTTGCACTACGTTGATAATTCCGGTCGTACACGAATCCTGTTTTGTTCGTCAAAAGATAAATTTTTCTCAGGACCTTCATATCTTGTTCCC
>JAYUHI010000334.1:0-9496 GCA_043767095.1 Bacteroidota bacterium | reverse complement strand
GTAAAAAGGGTGGCGCCATAGCTAAGAATGCACGCCTGGAATTAGAATCCGAAACTGGTAAAAGAGTAGTGTCGGGTGAGAATTTTTTACCTCCATCGAAACAGAAAAAACAAATCGAAGCTAAAAAGAAATAGAAGTTGACCTAAGGGTTGAACTGCAGGCTAACAGCCGAAGAAATTCACTCAATACCTTTTTCCTTTTTTATCTTTCATCGGAACAAAGCGGACAGGCATCCGGTTTTCACGGGTGAGTTTCCCCTTCTTCTTGGTTAACAGCACAAGTTCCTGGGCACCGGATTCATCAACCGGGATGATCAATCGTCCACCTTCCTTCAATTGATTTTGCAGCGGCTGTGGAACGTGCGTGGGTGAACAAGTGACAATGATGGCATCAAATGGTGCTGCTTCAGGCCAGCCTTGGTAACCGTCTCCTATTCTTACAAAAATGTTTTTATAGCCCAGTAATTGTAAAAGTTCGGTGGCCTTCTTTCCAAGAACTTCAATAATTTCAATCGTATAAACTTCTTTGCAAAGTTCGGCCAGGATGGCCGCCTGATATCCTGAACCTGTTCCTATCTCAAGCACTTTTGCCGTTGGCTTGAGATCCAGCACCTCCGTCATGAACGCAACAATAAGTGGCTGTGATATAGTCTGACCCTCGCCAATGGGTAACGGATAATCACCATAAGCCTGGTTAATCATATCAGGTGGCACAAACCGGTGCCTCTCAACTTTGCGCATGGCGGCAAGAACCCGGCTTGATTGAATGCCGCGGCTCTCCAATTGCCCGGTAACCATTTTCTCGCGAAGCGTGGCAAAGTCCTGTGCACTTACCAAAGGGCTGAGCCAATAAACTACAAGAGCAACTTTAACTAAGCAGTTCATTGTAATAACATTCAAAATGGATTTAAGAATGATGAACAAGGATTTTCGATTTCTGAAGTATCACGGAACTTCTAAAATCTAAAATCTAAAATCAACAATCTCAAATCTACATTCAAACTAATGATTAAGAAGAACAGGCCCATTACATCCTTACCGCCAGCACCAGTTCAATATTCTTATGTTTCATTTTGAATTTGCGCGCCACACTTTCGTTCACCAGGTGGCCTTTGTAGGTGTAAACCCCTTTCATGAACCACTTGTGAAGGAAAACCATTTCCTCCACCCCGCCTTCCTCAGACGCGCGTAGAATAGTGGGAGTAAAAATATTGCTGAGGGCTGTGGTTGCGGTGTGGGCAACCCGCGATGAAATATTGGGGACGCAATAATGGATCACATCATATTTCCGGAACGTTGGCCTGTTATGATTGGTGATTTCGGAAGTGGCAATACAGCCGCCCTGGTCGATGCTTAAATCAATGATGAGCGAGTCGGGTTTCATGTCCTGAACCATTTCTTCCGACACTACGTGGCGAACCCTACCCTTCTCAGCCCGTAAGGCACCAATCAGTACATCGGTAGTCTTGAGCGCCTGGCTAAGGGTATAGGTATCGATAGTTGAAGTATAAATCTGTTGGCCCAGCAAATGCTTAAGCCTTCTGAGTTTGTAAAGATGATTATCAAACACTAGAACTTCGGCCCCCATAGCCAAAGATGCCCGGGCTGCATTCTCAGCCACTGTGCCTGCACCAATGATCACGATCCGCGTAGGCGGAACACCGGTGATACCTCCTAAAATTATTCCTCTGCCCTTGTCGGTGTTGCTCAAAAACTGGGCGGCAATCGATACGGCCGCATTGCCTGCAATTTCACTGAGCGCCCGAATGATGGGCATGCCCCCTACTTTGTCTTCAATGAATTCGTATGCTAAGGCAGTCACTCTTTTTCTCAGCAACAAGTTTATATAGTCCTGATGAATGTGGCCCAGTTGCAAAGCGGAGATAAGTGTTTGGCCTGGACGGAAATATTCCAATTCATCGGTGGTGGGTGGCTCAATTTTTAAAATGATATCAGCTTTGTAAACTTCCTGTGAAGAGAAAACAATTTTGGCGCCTGCTTCACTGTATTGCTTATCCGAAAATTTAGAACCATCCCCTGCTTTGCTTTCAACCCAAACATCATGACCGCGGTTCACCAACAGGGCCACAGCATCGGGCGTGAGGCTTATCCGGTTTTCCTGGTAGGCAATCTCGCGGGGCAAGCCGATAAAAAAAGTATGACTACCTTTTTTGACTTTCATCAATTTCTCCTGCGGAGAAAGTTGTGATTTTGCGAGAGCCGCAAAGCTGCTTTTCTTTTCAGGCATTGTTCTCGTATTCAATTATTCTACTATCTCTTCCGCTATCGGTAATCACAATTTTAAAGTAGCGATCGGGAACAAGGGAACCCAACCGCTCCGGCCATTCTATCAAACATAAATGGCCAGAGTCAAAATATTCCTCCACTCCCAGATCAAATATTTCCGTTTCATTATTGATCCTGTAAAAATCAAGATGGAAAATTTTGCCGGTTGCAACAGGATATTCATTGATAATAGAAAAAGTAGGACTGCTCAACAGCCTGTCTTGAACTCCTAAATGCCGGCAAATAGCCTTGATCAACGGTGTTTTGCCAGCTCCGAGGTTGCCATAGAAAAGCCAGATGTTTTGGTCTTTACCCTCCTTTATCAATTCCACAACTACCCGTGAAATATCCTTCAAGGAGTATTCAACAAGATGTTGTGTATCAACTTCAGGCATTCTTCGAAGATAAGGAAATTATAGGAATAATCATTTCTTCCATGCTCACACCGCCATGTTGAAACGTGTCCTTATAAAAGTTGACGTAGTAGTTATAGTTGTTGGGATAAGCGAAGAACTGATCTTCAATAGCAAATACATAGGAAGTGCTCACATTGTTCTTGGGCAGAAATAACCGTTCTGGTTTATTGACGGACATAACCTTATCCCCTTCAAAACCCAGGTTCTTTCCTTGCTTATAGCGAAGGTTAGAGTTCACACTTTTATCGCCCACAATTTTAAAGGGCCGCTTCACGCGGATGGTGCCGTGATCGGTGGTGATGATCATCTTAATTTTTTTCTGCGAAATGGTTTGCATCATATCCCAAAGCGGGGAATGTATAAACCACGATTTGGTAATCGACCGGTACGCGGCTTCATCGGGTGCCAACTCCCGAACCATGGCCATGTCGGTGCGGGCGTGCGATAGCATGTCAACAAAGTTGTACACGATCACATTCAAATCGTTTGTGTACAGATTGTTTATGGATTCGGCCAGGTCTTTTCCTTCCTCCAGCTTTTTGATTTTGTTGTATGAAAATTTGATGTTCAGGTTATTCCGTTGGATTTGCCGCTCCAGAAAATCTTTTTCAAAATTGTTTTTCGATTCATCTTCGTCTTCCCCCACCCAAAGTTCCGGGTTAACGCGTTCCATTTCCGAAGGCATCATACCTGAAAAGATGGCGTTGCGTGAATAAGCCGTGGTGGTGGGGAGAATGGAATAATAGGTATCCTCTTCGTCCACATTAAAGTTTTCGGCAATAACGGTTTCCAAAACTTTCCATTGATCGAACCTCAGGTTATCAATCAAGAAGAGAAAAACAGGCATACCTTTTTTTACCAACGGAAATACTTTCTTTTTCATCAGCTGGTGCGAAAGCAACGGCCGTGATACATTGGGATCGTTGAGCCACTTCTCATAGTTGCGTTTCACAAACCGGCAAAAATTTGTGTTGGCCTCAACCTTCTGCATGTCCAGCACTTCGGCCATCCCTTCATTGCCGGCATCCTCCATCTGCAATTCCCAAAACACCAACTTCTGATAAATATCAACCCATTGCTCATGTGTGAGGTCGCCCAGAAAAGCCATGCTGATCTTCTGGAATTCCTGTTGGTAGGATGAGTTCGTCCTTTCAATCACCAGGTTTTTCTTGTCGAGAATTTTTTTGACAGAAAGTAAAATCTGATTAGGGTTGAGGGGCTTGATCAGGTAATCATCAATCTTGGAGCCGATGGCCTCTTCCATGATGTGCTCTTCTTCATTTTTGGTGATCATAACAACAGGCAAGGAAGGCTTAGAATTCTTGATCAATGTTAAAGCCTCCAATCCGGATACTCCTGGCATATGTTCATCCAGAAAAACTACATCGAAGTGACGGGAAGCGCAGAGTTCCACCGCTTCGGCCCCATTGTTCACCGGCATGATATCATACCCGCGTTGCTGAAGAAACAGAATGTGCGGCTTCAGCAAATCAATCTCGTCATCGGCCCACAGGATATTATATCTTTGCATGGAAAATTTTTCCGAAGTTAAGCAATGTTTCCGGTTTGAAGTTTACATTCTTCCCATGGACAAAAAGAAAATAATAAACGATCCGCTTTATGGTTTCGTATCCATTCAAAGTGAACTTGCTTTTAATATTATCGAGCACCCATTCTTTCAACGGCTCCGGCATATCAGTCAATTGGGGCTCGCCCATTTAGTGTATCCGGGGGCAAGGCATTCGCGCTTTCAACACGCGCTGGGCGCTTACCACCTGATGGGCAAAACACTGGATAGCCTTAAAAGCAAGGGGGTTGATATTTCACCGGAAGAAGCAGAGGCTTCTCAATTAGCTGTTTTGTTACATGATATCGGGCATGGCCCGTTCTCTCACTCACTCGAAGAAACATTGCTGCCTGGAATAAAACATGAAAGCATCACTTATCTTTTCATTCATCGGCTAAATAATGAGTTGAACAACCAACTTAGCCTCGCCCTGAAGATTTTCCGGAACGGTTATAAAAGAAAATTCTTTCATCAACTGGTGAATAGTCAACTGGATGTTGACCGGCTGGATTATTTAAAGCGCGATAGTTTCTTCACCGGTGTTCAGGAGGGCAACGTGGGCGTGGACAGGATCATTGATATGCTGAACGTGGTTCGCGATGACATTGTGGTAGAAGAAAAAGGAATTCTTAGTGTGGAAAATTTTCTCACTTCTCGAAGGCTGATGTACTGGCAGGTTTATCTTCATAAAACAGCGTTAAGTGCTGAGCGGCTTCTGGTCAACATCATCAGGCGGGCAAAGTATTTAGCGACTGCTGGCGAGGACATGGTTTGCACCGATTCACTGAAAATCTTTCTGAAAAAGAATTTTACTCTCGATGATTTTAAGCTGAACGCACAGGCGCTCGAAGCCTATGGCCAACTCGATGATACTGATGTTTGGGGAGCCATCAAATTATGGAAAACCCATCGCGACCCGGTACTCGCCACGTTATGCAACATGCTGTTATCACGAAATCTCTTCCGCATTAAACTCTCTTCCGAACCGATCAGCAAAAATCAGGTGGAGCAAACGAAAAAGAAAATCATGAAAACCTATCACGTTTTAAACAAGGATGCAGGCTATTTGCTTTCGCACGGAACAGTAAGTAATGAAGCATACGTTTCCGAAGGCCAAAGCATACAAGTCTTGCTGAAGAGCGGAGAATTGATTGACCTGGCCAGCGCCTCAGACCTTCCGCAGATCAAAGCCATGTCTAAAACTGTGAAAAAAAACTTCCTTTGTTGGCCTAAAAATGTAGATTTGTAAACAGTCAAAACACTTATCCTAACCTGATCACTGAACTTCATGGAATTTACTGTTCAGCAAATTGCTGCATTATTAAGCGGAACGGTGCAAGGAGACGGATCTCTAAAGATTAGCATGTTGGGTAAAATCCAGGACGCCAAGCCAGGACAAATTGCATTTCTGGCTAATCCAAAATATGAGCAATTCATTTATACCACGCAGGCCAGCGCGGTTATTGTAAGCAAAGAGTTTCAAGCCAGGAAAAACATTTCCGTAACACTCATATTAGTTGACAATCCTTATTCAAGTTTTCAGCGATTGTTGGAGGAATATCATAAAATGTTGAGTTTTCAAAAAACAGGAATTGAACAGCCAAGTTTTATTGGAGAAGAATGCCTGGTGGGTGTGAGTATCTACCGGGGTGCCTTCTCCTACATCGGCTCGAAAGTAAAGATTGGAGACAATGTTAAAATTTATCCGCATGTGTTTGTGGGAGACGGATGTGAGATTGGGAGCAACACAATCCTTCATCCTAATGTAAAACTTTATGCAGGGACTAGTGTGGGAAATAATTGTGAAATCCATTCGGGCACTGTTATCGGGAGTGATGGTTTTGGGTTTGCCCCCCAGGAGGACGGCACATACAAGACCATTCCGCAGTTAGGCAATGTTATTATTGAAGACAATGTCTCTATTGGAGCTAATACTGTGATTGATTGCGCCACCATGCAAGGCGATTCAACCGTAATCAGGCAAGGAGTTAAGTTGGATAACCTGATACAGATTGCGCACAATGTTGAGATTGGAAAGAACACGGTGATTGCCGCCCAGACAGGCATCTCAGGTTCAACCAAACTTGGAGAAAATTGTGTGGTGGGTGGCCAGGTGGGCATGGCAGGTCACCTGGTTATTGCCAACAAAACAAGCATTGGTGCGCAGGCCGGTGTACTGAAATCGGTAAAAGAAGAAAACGCTAAACTTTTCGGAACCACCGCCCTCGATTTAAAAGAATACTTCAGATCGTATGCTATTTTTAGAAAGCTGCCCGACCTTTATTCCCGGTTGAAAGAGTTGGAGGAAAAGATGAAGCAGGCCGATCCTCAAACTTAGTAAGAGCCTGCCATTACCTCTTTATCACGCCAATTTGAAGGAAATCCTATCAAATTGGCTTTAAGAAGAATCCATTTAAATTTGCAGATTCTTTACGCTCATGCTCAATCACAAACAACACACGATCAAGAAATCGGTAACCCTTTCGGGGGTGGGGCTTCATACGGGTGTGCAAACCACCATGACGTTCATGCCGGCTAAACCCAATCATGGCATAAAGTTTCAACGGATTGATCTGCCGGGGGCGCCCATTATTGATGCCGACTGCGATAACGTGGTGGATGTGTCCAGGGGAACAACCATTGAGCAGAGCGGTGCCAGGATATCAACCATTGAACACACGCTTGCCGCTTTAGTTGGATTAGAGTTAGATAATGTGTTGATAGAAGTGGATGGCCCCGAAGCGCCTATTATGGATGGGAGTTCTATGCCATTCGTTCAAATATTAAAAGAAGCCGAAGCCGAAGAACAAAACGCTTTGCGCGATTTCTATGAAGTGCAGGACAGCATTTTTTACCGCGACACTTCCCGAAATGTTGAAATAGCTGCCCTGCCTCTTGATGACTACCGCGTAACGGTAATGATCGACTACAATTCACCGGTGCTGGGCAGTCAACATGCTTCCATCACCAACATCCGTCAGTTTGAAAAAGAAATTGCTTCATGCCGTACCTTCTGCTTTTTGCATGAGTTGGAAATGCTTTATAAGAACAACCTGATCCGCGGAGGCGACCTGAATAACGCCATTGTAATTGTTGACCGGGTGGTGGAGGAATATGAGTTGGAGCACATCGCCAAGATGCTGAACAAGCCCAAAGTTGAAGTGAAGAAAGAAGGCATTCTCAACAATATCGAACTGCGATACAATAACGAACCGGCACGGCATAAACTGCTGGATATCATCGGAGACCTTGCTTTGGCAGGTCGTCCGTTGAAAGCGCAGATACTGGCAGCCCGGCCAGGCCATGCTGCCAATGTTGCTTTTGCCAAGAAGTTGAAAAAGGCAATGGCCGATTCGGACAAGAAAGGAATCCCCCGGTACAATCCTGCTCTGCCGCCAGTGATGGATATCAAGCAGATCACCAAATTCCTTCCGCACCGCTACCCATTTCTGCTGATTGATAAAATAATTTACCTCGACCGTGAGACCGTGGCCGGAGTTAAAAACGTGAGCATGAATGAGCCTTTCTTTCAAGGCCACTTCCCCGGCAACCCGGTGATGCCCGGAGTTTTGATTGTTGAGGCCATGGCACAGATTGGCGGAATCTTAGTTCTTAATACCGTTCCCGATCCGGAAAATTATATCACCCTTTTCTTAGGAATCAATGAAGTCCGGTTCCGCAAAATTGTTGCCCCTGGCGACACGTTAGTTATCCAGTGTGATTTACTTGCCCCCATCAAGCGAGGCATAGCCAAAATGTATGGACGGGCTTATGTAGGCAACACATTAGTGTGCGAAGGAACGATGACGGCCAGTATTGTCCGGAAAGATTCATGAGGCACGCGCTTTCAAACATTCATCCCGAAGCCATCATTGCCGACTCGGCCACCATTGATGCGTTCAGCACCATTCAAAAAGATGTAGAGATTGGCGAAGGCGCGTGGATTGGCCCTAATGTAACGATCTGGGAAGGGGCAAGAATTGGAAAAAATGTTAAGGTTTATCCCGGGGCTTCCATTTCATCCATCCCGCAAGACTTGAAATTTTCAGGAGAGAAAACTGAAACCCTAATAGGCGACAACACCGTAATCCGGGAATATGTAACCATCAGCAGAGGCACGGTTGACAAACACCAGACCGTGATCGGGAAGAATTGCCTGCTCATGGCTTATGTGCACGTTGCCCATGATTGCGTGATCGGGAACAGCTGCATCCTCGTGAATGCCGTTCAGGTGGCAGGCCATGTTGAGATTGAAGATTGGGCCATCATTGGCGGATCAAGCGCGGTGCATCAGTTTGTGAAAGTTGGTTCGCACGTCATGGTATCGGGCGGATCGCTGGTGCGAAAGGATATTCCTCCCTACACAAAAGCAGCCCGTGAACCACTCGCCTACTGTGGAGTTAATACTGTTGGTTTGAGAAGGCGCGGCTTCGACTCGGAAAAGATTGCTGAAATACAGGAAATCTATCGGTACGTTTTTTTAAAAGGCCTCAACAATTCAAAAGCAATAGACCTGGCCGAGCGTGAACTGCCGCCCAGCAGCGAGCGCGATTACATCATTAACTTCATCCGCAACTCCGAGCGCGGCATTATGAAAGGTTTCTCTACTAACAATGCCGAAGAATGACCATTTCTGTTTCCAATCTGGGGAAGCGCTTTAACCGGGAATGGATTTTCAAAGGACTTACCCAGGAATTTAAATCAGGTTGCACCTATGCCATTACCGGTCCGAACGGATCGGGTAAATCAACACTCATGCAAGTGCTTTGGGGCCAGGTGCCGGCCAGTGAGGGAACGATCACTTACCAAATAGACGAATCCATAGTTCCCGAAGATGAGGTTTATAGTCACGTGAGTATCGCCACCCCTTATATGGAGTTAGTTGAGGAATTAACGTTGAAAGAGTCCATCGACTTTCACTTTAAGTTCAAGCAACCCCTGGCGGGATTATCAGCCCACCAGGTTTTAGACAGGCTTCATTTAGAGGAATCCGCAAACAAACCCATCAGGCAGTTTTCATCGGGCATGAAACAAAGGCTTAAGCTGGGGCTGGCCATGTTTTCCCAATCGGAAGTATTGTTTTTGGACGAACCTACTACCAATCTCGACAGCCATTCAGTAGAGTGGTATATGAATAGTTTGGCGGAAATTAATGGTAAAAAGCTGATTTACATTGCCACAAACCAGCCAGCCGATTACCCTGTGGGAACGCCAACCATTAATTTAAC
>JAYUHI010000333.1:0-4009 GCA_043767095.1 Bacteroidota bacterium | reverse complement strand
CAGACAAACCGGTTGATTTCAATTTCCAAAAACTTATCCCGATCATCACCCGCCTCAATCAACATGAACCGGTTCAATATATTTTAAATGAAGCCTGGTTTTGTGGCCGAAAGTTTTATGTTGACCCCTCCGTGCTCATCCCCCGCCCTGAAACGGAGTTAGTGGTTGAAGAGTCAATAAAACTTTTAAACAGGGTTACAACCTGGCAGTCCCCTCTTCGGCCTGTCCCGAGCCTCGCGGGAGGGTCAGGGGGCAGTGGGCTTGCAATTCTAGACATCGGCACGGGCAGTGGGTGCATAGCCATTTCACTTTCTCTCAAGTTTCCGGGTGCCAGGGTTTGGGGCGTTGATAACAGTTCTGAAGCATTGCGGGTTGCTGAACGAAACTCCAGAGAATTAAAAGCCAATGTACATTTCAGTCAGCTCAACATACAAAACGAATTCCCAACCGGGCAACAATTTGATCTGATCGTGAGCAACCCACCATACATTTCCAATGAAGAGAAATCAGGCCTTAACGAAAACGTGTTGAACTATGAACCACACCTGGCTTTGTTTACCCCCGAAACTGACCCGCTCATTTTTTACCGGGCCATTGCCAACCTGTCTAAAAGTGTATTAAAAAAGTCCGGTTCGGTTGTCGTAGAAATCAATGAGCGGTTTGGTAAAGAAGTCTGCGCTCTGTTCGAAGGGGAGGGGTATTCACAAACCCAAATCATAAGAGACCTGGCCGGGAAAGACAGGGTAGTAACGATCCGTTTTTAGTGTTAAAATACATTCTCAAACCCAAAACTGACTTGTTTTTCATTCAGCCTGTTTTATCTTTGAGTTGGCACATACGTGCGTTTAGAGCAATTATCAATACAACCAAACCAATCAATTATGAAAATTAAACTACTTATGATTTGGCTGATGAGCATCAGCCTGGGCGTTTTCGCCCAAGACCGGCAAGTGACCGGCACAGTGACGGATCAGGACGGTGGTGGGGCACTGCCTGGTGTTAACGTTAGGGTGAAAGGCACCCAACTGGGAACAGCTACCGACTCCGATGGAAAGTTTACGCTTTCCGTTCCCCAAAATTCCACAACCCTCGTGTTCAGTTTTATAGGTTATGCCGAGCAGGAGGTTTCAATTGCCAACGTAAATTCTGTTTCGGTGGTGTTAGTGGCCAGTGCTAGTGAGTTGGGGGAAATTGTTGTAGCGGTTGGCCGCGGAGTTCAACGGACAATCACAGACACACCTCTTCCCATTGATGTGTTGTCTGCGAAGGATTTAACGAGCACAGGACAAATTACTTTTGACAAAGCATTGCAGTATCGTGTTCCAGCTTTTAACGTAGTACAGACTCCCGTAAATGATGCCACTTCTCTTTTGGATCCGTATGAACTCCGGAACATGGGGCCCAGCCGCACCTTGATTTTGATTAACGGGAAACGGAAAAACGCCAGTGCCTTGATTTACACCCAAACATCTCCGGGCCGCGGTGAAACAGGTGCCGATATTTCGGCTATCCCTACAGATGCTATCAAGCGGGTAGAAATTTTACGGGATGGCGCTTCAGCTCAATATGGTTCTGATGCTATTGCGGGAGTAATGAACATTATTCTCAAAGATGATGCCGCGGATGGCTCTGTAACCTTCAGAACAGGAATGACCTCAGAGGGCGATGGTGGAATGATAGGATTTAGTGTGAATAATGGCGCTAAGCTTGCAAAAAAAGGTTTTATCAATTATACTGTTGATTTCTCAAAAGTGGCCTTGGCCAGTCGGTCTGGAGCAGTTAGTGCAGAAGGTGAAGCTGGTGATTTTGGTGCTTCCTTAGCATCTGTTCAGAGTTTTCTGGCAACAAAACCTGATGCGGGTAATATTAATGGGGCTCCTGAAACAACGGCTGCTAAATTTTTAATGAATGGCGGAATCGACTTGAACGAAACCAGCAGCGTTTATTTTAATGCCGCCTATATTTATAAAAAGGTAAACAGCTTTGCGAACTACCGTACTCCCTACTGGAGGACATTGTCATCTTTTCCTTATTTAGCGGACTTTTTTGGAGATGGTACACCTGCCTCTTATAAAGGTTATGTACCTACTTTTGACGGGGACTTAAATGACTATAATGCAACTCTTGGATTTAAATCGACTAAAAATGGGTGGAATACTGATTTGAGTTTAACTGTGGGAGGCAACAAACAAACCTACACCGTAACAAATTCACACAACAGAAATACGGCTGGTGTAAGAAACCCAGATACTTACCTGGGTGATATGGATAATGATGGATTGGTTGACCTAACTCCATATGATGGCAGTGATGCAAATACTACAATTGAGCCAAATGAAGGTGTTGAACTAATTCAAGGAACTTATAAATACAGAGAAAACAGCCCAACAACTTTCCGTGCAGGGGGAACCCGGTTTAATCACATTGTAGGAAATATTGATATTTCTAAAGCACTGTCGGGCAAGGTGAATTTATCGTTTGGCTCGGAGTTTAGATCTGAAACATTTGAAGCGATTGAAGGCGATGTGGCTTCCTATGAAGGGGGCGGTGCAGACTCTTTTGCCGGCAACAGCGCTGAAAACTCTTTTATTTCGAACCGATACAATATTGGAGCCTACCTGGGATTTGGGTTTGACATTACCGAAGATTTCCTTATAGATGCTACCGGCCGTTTTGAAAACTATAGCGATTTTGGAGATGCATTTGTTTACAAGTTAAGTTCACGCTACAAGTTTGCTGATGACAAAATTACAGTTCGGGGCTCTTATTCTACAGGCTTCAGGGCACCATCCTTGCACCAGATATATACTCAAAAAGCGCAATATAGCTTTGTACCAGGTCAGGGCATTCAAGTAGCCGGGCTGTTGAACAACGTGTCGCGCGAAGCCAATCTATTGGGCGTTCCCCAACTCGATTCTGAAAAATCTACCAACCTAACCATTGGCGTTGGTGCTAAACCAACGGATAATTTCAGCTTCACATTCGATTATTATAATATAAAAGTTAAAGACAGAATTGTATTGAGTACTGAGATCGGGCCAAGTGCTGGTCCTTCAGACCTTAATGATATATTGGCCGCCAATGGTATCGGTTCATTGAGTTTCTTCACGAATTCAATGGACACTAAGACCTCTGGTATTGATCTGGTGGCGACCTATCGGAACTTAGCTTTGGGAAGTGGTAAACTTACATTTAATCTGGCCGGTAACTACCAGATTGAAAATGAAAGAGATGGTGCCGTTAACAACCCAAGCATTGTTGAAGACGCTGGTCAATCTGTATTAAATGCCACTCAGGAGGCGTTGATCTTTACTTCCCGCCCAAAGTTCAAAGGCATATTAGGTATTGACTACACAGTGGGCAAATTCACCTTCTCGTTAAATAATACAATGTTTGGCCCAACTAAATTCAGAAACGCAGGCATGAACACTAATTTGCAAGTAGAGTTTTTGACAAAAACGGTATCTGACTTGGGCATAACTTTTCAAATGAATGATAAGACAACTATTGCTCTCAACGTCAATAATATTCTTAATGTATTGCCGGAATGGAAGTTTGTTGCGCTTAATTCAGCAGGTGAAACATTGTTAAATAGTACCACTCCGGTTCCAGGCTATTTTACATTGACGCCCAGAGAAGTAGAATCTAACCTTATCACGTTTAATCAACGCTATCCAATCGTTACGTATGACGGATCCCACTTTAGCCAATTGGGAACAATGATGAACCTGGCAGTAAACATAAGGTTTTAAGAAAACTGGAATTTCATCTCAATAAAAAAGAGCCACGCGAAACGCGTGGCTCTTTTTTATTTCCGGTTCGCCAGCCTACCGCTGATAGCACCTGGTTAAAAAAGCAGTCCAAAATAATGGTAAATTTGAACGATGGCCGATTGGAGTGAAATAGAAAACCTGATTCCCGTTTATAAAAAAACTTTTGAAGAAGTTCTGGACTTCGAAAAGTTTAACAGGATCGCCATGTCGTTTCATTCAACAGCAATAGAAGGCAG
>JAYUHI010000332.1:0-4012 GCA_043767095.1 Bacteroidota bacterium | reverse complement strand
CTCACCCCCGACCCCTCTCCGGGGCGGAGAGGGGTGCCCCTCTTTTGTTATTTTGTCACGTATTGAAAATAACACTCCTCCCCTCTCCATTTGGAGAGGGGTCGGGGGTGAGGACTAAGAAAAGCACATTAACACATCAACACCTCAACACTCATGGAAAACACTTTTAACCAACGGATAGACCTAACCCAACTGCACCAAAAAATAAAGCAGGTGAGAGACGAAATCGCCAAAGTAATTGTGGGGCAGGAAGCTATGGTTGAAATGCTGGTGGCAGCCATCCTGGCCGATGGGCACGTGCTGATTGAAGGCGTGCCGGGAGTGGCCAAAACATTAACCGCAAAATTATTGTCGAAAGTAATTGCGGCCGATTTTTCGCGCATTCAATTCACGCCCGACCTCATGCCCTCGGATGTGCTGGGCACACAGGTTTACAACCAAAAAACATCACAGTTTGAATTTAAGTCAGGCCCGATTTTTTCCAACATTGTTTTAATTGATGAGATCAATCGCGCTCCAGCGAAAACACAAGCCGCTTTATTTGAGGTGATGGAAGAAAGACAAGTAACGGTAGATGGCGTAACCTACCCGATGAAATCGCCTTACATAGTGGTGGCTACTCAAAACCCGATTGAACACGAAGGCACTTACCGGTTACCAGAAGCTCAACTCGACCGATTTCTTTTCAAGATCAAGGTGAACTACCCAACTCTCGAAGAAGAAGGAGAGATTGTTTCGCGCCACAATGATTGGCATGGAGGCCAGCCCGTGAATGAAGTTCAGGCCGTCCTTTCAAAAGAGGATATTGCCACATTCAGGGCCTTATCAAAAAAAGTGCATGTGGAAGTCCCGCTGATTCAATATATCGCCCGGCTCATTCACGAAACCCGGAACAATCCCTTGTTGTTTTTAGGTGGTTCTCCGCGAGCATCGGTGGCTATATTAAATTCAGGAAAAGCAATCGCTACGTTGAGCGGTCGCGATTTTATTACTCCCGAAGACATCAAGCAGGTTGCCCTGCCTGTTCTACGACACCGAATTATGCTTAGCCCTGAAAAAGAGATGGAAGGCATTGAGCCCGATGAAGTGGTGAAGCAGATTATTGATAAGGTGGAGGTGCCGAGGTAGGCTACTGTCTACTGTCCACAGTCGACTGTCGACTGTCGACTGTGGACCGTGGACAACTTGCTGCTAAAAGACATGATCAAAACACTCAACTCGCTATATCTCAACAACCGCCTCTTCCAGGCAGTAGGTGTTCTTGTTGCGCTGTTTATTTTCACTTTTGTATTTGATGATTGGGTGTGGTTGCCGAAAATTTTCTTCCTGATTTTCCTGGCCGTGATATTCACCGACATTATTCTTTTGTACCGCGTGAAGAAGGGATTAACAGGCGAACGGGTAGCAGCCGACAAACTTTCGAATGGCGATGAAAATGAAATTACCCTGGAGTTTCAGAATTTGTATGCCTATCCTGTAGCCCTTCGGGTTTTTGATGAGTTGCCTCATCAGTTTCAAAAACGTGACCTGGAATTCAACTTTGCGCTGAAACCCGGTGAGCAGAAAATTATCCGTTACCATCTGCGGCCTGTGAAGCGTGGCGAGTATTCGTTCGGATCGGTGAATGCAATATTGTCATCTCCCATTGGGCTACTGTCGCGCAGGTTTAGATTCTCTTCTGATAAAATGGTGCCCGTTTATCCTTCCTACCTGCAAATGCGCAAGTTTGAATTGCTGGCTATTCACAACCGGTTAACCGAAACAGGGATCAAAAAAATCAGGAGGATTGGCAACAACCAGGAGTTTGAGTTGATCAAAGAATATGTGCAAGGCGATGACATCCGCACCATCAACTGGAAAGCAACCGCGCGCAGGTCATCGCTCATGGTTAACCACTACCAGGATGAGCGTTCGCAACAAGTGTATAGTTTGATCGATAAAGGCCGCGTGATGCAAATGCCATTTAACGGAATGAGTCTGCTGGATTATGCCATCAACACCACGCTGGTCATTTCGAATATTGCCCTTAAAAAATTTGACAAGGCGGGATTGATTACGTTTCAGGATAAGATCGGAACCATGTTACCCGCGGGAAGGAAGAACGACCAGATGGCCCGCATCCTCGAAGTTTTATACAATCAAAAGACTGCCTATCGCGAAACAGATTTTTCTGTGGTGCATGGCTTCGTCAGGCAAAGAATCAATCATCGCAGTTTGCTGTTACTGTTTACCAATTTTGAAACGCTCTCCTCGCTGGAGCGGCAACTCCCCTACCTGATGAGTTTAGCCCTGCGTCATGTTTTAGTGGTTATCTTTTTTGAGAATACGGAAATAAAATCCCTGCTCGATAACCCTGCCGAAACCGTTAAAGAAATTTACAACAAGGCTGTAGCCGAAAAATTCAGCTATGAAAAAAAACTGATTGTGAAAGAATTGAAACGCCAGGGAATATTTGCCGTGCTTACCCCGCCCGAGAAACTCAGCATTAACACCATTAATATGTATTTGGAATTAAAGGCGAGGGGAACGATTTAAAGTGGGTCGCTTCGTTTGAATTATATCCAGAGGATGTAATTCAAACTGTAGCATTTGGCGAAAACATTCGACCCCTACGGTGCCGGTTTATCATTGTAATTCGATCTACAAAGATTTAATCCCCATCGGGATTATCACTAAGAAAAAAGGACTCCAGCGGAGTCCTATGTTTGTAGAGGGCGAATCATAAATGCTGAACGACTCCAGAGGGGTCGAATGTTAGGTCGCTACAATTTGAGTTACACCAGAGTTACACCCTATCCAGATAACGTTTATCCTAAAATTCTTAATATTGAATCATGAAAGGTGTTTTCGCTTTGCTATTGATCCCCTCCCTGCTTTTCAGTCAGGGGAAAGCCAAAAAATATAAACTGCCATCGGGGGCAACTTCGGGGCATTACTCCCGCACCCATGTGCTGGTAAAGGTAAAACAGCAATTTCAAGGCATCTTCACCGGAGGATCAATACCAGCTGCCATAAAAAATTTGTCTTCCAGCGTCAAGCCCATTCTTTCGCAAGGGCTTCAACATAAAAATAAAAGGAGAATAGCGCCCCGCCTTTCGGCATCAACGGTTGATATATCACTTTTTTATGAAATCGGATTTGATGGGGGGAACATGGAGACCTTCATCAACCAGCTTTACGCCACCGGTTATTTCGAAGCCGTGGAGCCTGACTATACTGCGCAAATCCATTACACCCCAAACGACCCTCAGCAATCCAATCAATATTATCTCAATAAAATACGGGCGTATGAAGCCTGGGACATTACCAAAGGAAGTGAGGAAATTATCATTGGTATTGTTGATTCGGGCGGTGATTTAGACCACCCCGATTTAGCCAGTCAGTTGTACCTCAACACCAACGACCCGGTAGATAACATCGATAACGACAACGATGGTTATGTAGATAATTACCGCGGTTGGGATTTTATGGGTTCCGATACATTAAACATCAACGACAACACTTTCCTTGGAGATAATGATCCCACCAACCCCAATGGTGGGTTGGGGAGTCACGGCACGGCTGTGGCCGGATGTGCGGCCGCAGCTACGGACAATGGTACTGGTATTGCCGGAGTTGGCTTTCGGTCTAAAATATTATTCACCAAACAAGCGGCCGATAATCAGGGGGCCAACAAAGGAGGGATTTACCGCGGCTACTCAGGCATTTTATACGCGGCCAGTCACGGTGCGAAAATAATTAACTGCTCGTGGGGTGGAAGTTTCCGCAGCCAGATCAGCCAGGATATCATTGCCTATGTAACTCTTGAATTAGGCAGCCTGGTGGTGGCATCTGCGGGAAACTCAAATTCTTCTGAGGCCAGTTATCCGGCTGCATATGATTATGTTCTCTCTGTTGCCGCATCAGATGTCAATGATAAGCGCGCTTCATTTTCAAACTTTGGTAAAACCATCGACATCATTGCGCCTGGTAAAGATATTTACACCACCTTTTTCAATGACACCTATTTAAG
>JAYUHI010000331.1:0-4025 GCA_043767095.1 Bacteroidota bacterium | reverse complement strand
GACGATTAATGTTTTGCGTAACATCAGCTGTTAACTCCAACAAGCTTTTTCCACCAGGGGAGGCGCATATAGGCGAGTTCTTCCTTTATTTGGTTTCTAGTCATTATTACAAGTTCCCAGGCAGCGTCCGCTTTTTTTACAGAAGCAGCAGCTTCAACCTTTGCAAGTTCAACTTGCTTTCTGCTTTCTTCAACCTGCTTCCGGGTTTCTTCAACCTGTTTTCTGGTTTCAATGGTAAGATTACGAGTCTCTTGAATCTCTTCAGAAAGAATTCTTAACAATTCTGGATCCATAGCTTTCTATCATTATTATCCAACTATAAACGGATAATCGGGTTCTTGATAAATATCGGTGAAGGCCTCTGAAGGGTCGGGGAAATTGGATTCTTCCGCAAATTTCACACTTTCTTCAACCTGCAGGTTAACGCGTTGTTCGATTGCCTCTATTTCTTTTTCAGTTGCCAGTTTCTTTTCTTGTATGGTTCTCTTTACCACTTCTACCGGATCGCGGCCTTTGTATTCTTCAACCTCTTCCTTGGTTCTGTATTTTGCCGGATCCGACATGGAGTGACCTTTGTAGCGATACGTTCTAAACTCCAATAACGTTGGTCCATCTCCTTTACGAGCCCTTTCCGATGCGCGAAAAACAGCTCTATGCACGTCCTCCACATTCATGGCATCGACAGGTTCGGATGGCATATCAAATGATTCACCCAATGTATAAAGCTCGGTTACATTTGATGTACGTTTTACAGAAGTGCCCATCGCGTAACCATTATTCTCAATCACAAAAATCACGGGAAGCTTCCACAACATGGCCATATTTAAAGCCTCGTGAAAAGCACCCTGACGTACGGCACCATCACCCATATAGCAAATGCACAAATTACCAGTCTTCCCATATTTTTCAGCGAAAGCAATACCGGCCCCTAATGGCACCTGCCCTCCAACAATTCCATGTCCGCCAAGAAAATTATGCTCCTTATCAAACATGTGCATCGAGCCACCCTTTCCTTTTGAAACCCCCGTTTCTTTACCATATAATTCAGCCATAATTGCTTTTGGGTCAGTACCCAACGCCAACGGATGGGCGTGATCGCGATAGGCCGTAATCCACTTGTCGTCTTTTGTTAAGGCCGTAACAGCTCCCGCCACACAAGCTTCCTGTCCAATATAGAGGTGACAAAAACCTTTTATTTTCTGCTGCCCATAAAGTTGACCTGCCTTCTCTTCAAACTTGCGCATCAGTAACATGCTCTCATACCAAAAAAGGTAGGTTTCTTTCGAAAACTCAACTTTAGATTTGGTTGGCTCGGTCTTATTTACTTTGGTTGTCGTGGACATATGCCTATTTTTGATTTTCGTAAACTGAACTGCGAAAATAACCCCCAAATACACAATAAACAAAGTTTGTCAGTTTGATCCCGATAATTATCGGGACGAAAACTTGCTACCCGAACTCCAATAGCCTTGCCACACCGCTAACCGTGTGCGCCAAAGCTTTAGCGGTAGAGCAAGCTTTAGCGGCATGCGGTCGCTAAACTCTCCGAAGGAGTCCTATGGACAGGCTGACACTCGTTTTGTTATTTTGTATCGTTAATAAACAATAGAACGTGCGCCTGGAGAAACTCCGTCTAATAAATTTTAAGAATTACAAAGAGGCCTTTCTTGAGTTTCCGGCCAAGGTAAACTGCCTGCTCGGCTTGAATGGCTCCGGAAAAACGAATTTGCTGGACGCGATTCATTATTTGTCGTTCACAAAAAGTTTTCTGAATACCAGCGATGCGCATAGCATCCGTCACGGATGTGATTCTTTTTTGTTGCTGGGAGCGTTTGATTTTGACGGTACAAAACACGAACTCTCCTGTCAAATTCAACCAGGTCACAAGAAGATTTTCAGAGAAGACGGACAGGATTATCAGAAAATGAGCGAGCATATTGGAAAGTACCCGGTAGTGCTTATTTCTCCATCGGATATTGACCTGATAAAAGAAGGAAGTGAGGCTCGAAGAAAGTTCTTCGATACAATGATTTCGCAAATAGATCATTCCTACCTGCTCGCCTTGGTCGAATACCATCATTGCCTGAAGCAGCGCAACGGTTTGTTGCGAATGTTCCATGAACGACAGTATTCGGATATGGATTTGATTGACTCGTACGATCAGCGCCTGGTTAAAACCGGGAAGCTTATTTTTCAAAAGCGAAAAGAATTTATCGTTGAGTTCTTACCGGTTCTTAATGCAGCTTTCAATTTTCTGGTTGATAAAATGGAGGAAGCGAAGCTTGTCTATCAGTCAGCGTTTTATGAGCACGATTTTCTCGCATCGTTAAAAGAAAGTTTTGCCAAAGACCTTGCTTTGCAGCGAACTACTACAGGCATTCACCGCGATGATTTTGATTTTGGATTTGCCCATGGCGAGTTGAAACGGCTTGGATCACAGGGGCAGCAGAAATCTTTTTTGGTAGCCTTGAAGCTGGCAAATGTTCAGGTTATTAAAAACCACAAAGGCTTTAATCCAATCCTGCTTCTGGACGATATTTTTGATAAATTGGATGATCTGAGAATCGCCCGGCTTCTCAAGGTTGTGGCCGATAAGGATTTTGGACAACTATTTATAACCGATGCCGGCCCCGAGCGCACAAGGGCACTATTAAAGGATGTTGGAATTAAAGCCGATACATTTGAAGTGGAGAATGGGTCAATCAGAAACAAATGAGTGAGAAAAAGGGAAAAACTGAATTTCAAACCGTAGGCGAGGCCATTCGTGGCCTGCTTAACTCGTATCGGATTGAATCCAAATTTGATGAGGCCAACCTGCTTGGCTCATGGGAGCGCCTTGTGGGCAGCCCAATAGCTAAACGCACAAAAAAAGTTTTTATAAAAGATAAAATCCTGTTTGTGGAATTTAAATCCCCCTCCATGAAAAATGACTTTTTGCTACACAAGTTAAAAGTGCTGGAAGTCTTCCAAAAGGAATTTGGCTCGCACGTGGTAAAAGACATTGTCATTTTGTGAGTTCTAAATCATTGGTTTCCAAAGGATGCCTGAAGTACAATTTTTGGATTTAGTTCAGAGCTAATCCTGTTAAATCCTTAAATCCTCAAATCCTGATCAAATGATTTGACTAAACCAAAAAACCGTATAATTTTGCACTCTCTTTTTAAAAAGCCCCCCAAGTACTTGGGGGGCTTTTGAGTCGTTCTTAAGAAATGTTGAAAGTAGGGTTTGTAAGGGTCGTTCACCCCAGTCCGACCGGGGTCAGCCGGGCGGGCGAATGGTTGGGTAGATATAGGGTAACACCCCATTCATGCTCAAAAAATACCAATTGGGGGAATACCAAAGCGGCCAACTGGGACAGACTGTAAATCTGTTGACTTATGTCTTCACAGGTTCGAATCCTGTTTCCCCCACTGGCCAACCATAGCTTTAGCGAAGGTTGGCACCAATCCACCTCCGCTAAAGCTACGGTGGACAATGCGGGAGTAGCTCAGTTGGTAGAGCGATAGCCTTCCAAGCTATAGGTCGCGAGTTCGAGCCTCGTCTCCCGCTCAGTGGATTTCAAATTCAAGATTTCATCCCGATCCATCGGGATGAAATTTTGAATTAAATAGGCTGTTGTAGCTCAGGGGTAGAGCACTTCCTTGGTAAGGAAGAGGTCGAGAGTTCAATTCTCTTCAACAGCTCAGAATGAATTTCAGATTCAAAATTCCAAATTAAAAATTGGATTTTGGCTGATATTCTGGGCTTTGAAGATGGCAGAATTTTGAATTTGAAATTCGAAATTTTGAATTATTTGTTGAGAGAAGCTCAACAAATTGCAATGATAAAAATTTAAAGAGATCTCTGATAGCGGATGCGTAGCAACCATCAAAACGCTTCAGGAATGTCATACTGCCGAAAGGCAGACCTGCCTGCTGGCAGGCAGGCGAATAACCCTTATTCGAAAGGCTTACTATGTTTAGGGTGTAGTTCTTCTCAGATGGAGAAGATTTAGGTTGAAACAATTTTAATAAACTATACACTTA
>JAYUHI010000330.1:0-9550 GCA_043767095.1 Bacteroidota bacterium | reverse complement strand
AGTATTAACATGGCACAAGTGAGCCACCGCGCAAATTCCACCTCACACAACACTTGCACCAAAAGATTGTCCTCCTAAACCCCGCCCGCCCCCCTTAGCGCAAGTGTTGTGGGTTTGGTTTGAGCGCGGCTCACTTGTGCTTTGTTTGGTCTGCAGGTCATTCTATTTTTAAATAATAACCACTCTTAAATTTAGGAGATGAGGTTAAGTATTAACATGGCACAAGTGAGCCACCGCGCAAATTCCATCTCACAACACTTGCGCCAAAAGATGGAAACTACCGAAGGTTTAGTTCAACAAAATGTTTCTGCAATGGCGGGATTCGGAGTCCTCATTGCTTTCGTTTTCTTTATTTACATGGTGTCGTGGGACAGGTCGCAACTGGTCGGGCTTGGCATTCACTATCGCTCATTTACCAAGCCCTCCTAAACCCGCCACGACAATATGCACTCACGTTGGCGGCAATTGGCCCGGCTGGAGAGCATTCCATAATGCCGTATCTTCATAAACCCCGCAGGAAGAATATGCAAACAAAACCTTCTGATAAACTCGCAGGCGTCCAGCGTCATCACTTTCTGCACTCCGCCCTGCCGGTAGTCTTTGTATGAGAAGTTACCGTATTATTCTGCCTGTCCGGCAGGCAGGCATCAATGGATTTAATGCGGTGGTTGGAGATGACGATGCGGTGCGTATATCTTCCGAGGTATTTAATCACCTGCTCCGCCTCTGCGAAAGGTTGCCTGGCACCTGCCGGCAGGTACACCACCCAATTGGTTTTATAAAGAATGTTGAGGAAGTCACCGGGCAAAGAAACTTTATTGTGGTTGAGTGAACGAAGGTGACTCTGGTAAATATTTTTCAGCAGCATAATTAAATCCACAGCCTTTCTCCGCTTCTTCCCATATACTTCGGCTCTCGCTTTTTCTATCAATCAAAAATATTCATTTTTAAGCGCTCATGGAGTGGAAAGAAACCCTTAAGAGTTGGATTATAAAGTCGAAACCCTTCGCTGAACAGGCCTGGCGGTTTCTCCGGAAAACTTTTTCCGACAAGAAAAATCTGGTCCGTTTCACCTTTGCCTCGTTGGCGGTCATCATCACGGCCCAGTTGATGCCCGGCATTTCCATTGCCAGTTTTTGGATTGCCTTTTTGCTGGTGGTCTTAATGGTCGCTCTGATTATCGCTGCCAAACCAGCGCTGGAATATGTCAAACTACCTTTCCATATTATTTTCTATGGACTCTTCCTTTGGATAGCCAACGCGATGCTGTTGTTATTCCTTGACTGGATACTCTGGTATTTTGAAACAGCCAATGTTTGGTGGGTGCTTTTGTATTGCTTAATCCAGGCTGTGTTCAATTGCATTATAGAAAATTTGATTCAGGAAGAATGAAAACTAAAGGTCACACCGCTTCTCCCGCCCTTTGGCAGGATGGCCGCCTGCCGGATGAGGCCATAAAGGTGTTGGCATTCGATGCGGATGATACTCTTTGGGAAAATGAACCCTACTTCCGTGAGGTAGAAGAAAAATTTGGTGAGCTGATGGAAGATTACCTGCCCCGGCACACTACAGCCCGTGAACTGCTGCGCACCGAAATTGATAACATTGAACTCTACGGCTACGGCATCAAAGCGTTTATCCTTTCCATGATTGAAACAGCCATGCGCGTTTCTGATAAAACTATTCCTGTTACGGCCATTGAAAAAATTATTACGCTCGGCCGCGACATGCTAAGCAAGCCGGTGGTATTGTTGCCCGGAGTGGAAGAGGTGTTACAAAAATTCCAAGGGCAGTTTCGGTTGGTGATGGCCACCAAAGGCGATTTGCTTGATCAGGAAAGAAAGTTGAGGAAATCAGGCTTGGAAAAATATTTTCACCACATTGAAATCATGAGTGAAAAGAAAGAAGCTGATTACGAAAAACTGATCCGCCATCTGGACATTCAACCGGAAGAATTTGTCATGATCGGTAACTCAATCAAGTCGGATGTGCTGCCTGTGATTAATCTGGGCGGTGTTGGCATTCATGTGCCTTTCCACACTACCTGGGTGCACGAATCAGTTGAAGCCGAAATCAACCACCCGAATTTCCACCAGGTAAATTCTATAACTGAAATCATTAACTTAATGCCGGAGAAATTAAAAGTAGGCAGTAGGCAAGTTAAGCAGTAGGCAATAGGGATTAGTCAGAATGCCAGTTAAGCAATTAAGCCGTAACAGAATAATAAAACCAAAACAGAATTATGTTTATCAATCTCGAAAACATTCCGCCCTTTTATAAGAATTATGTTAAGCAGTTGGAGCAAACCGATTTGCCTACCGCACTTCGCATTTCAGGTTTTCGCACCATGGAAATGGTTCACTCCATTCCCGAAAATAAAAGCAACTATCGCTATGCCGAGGGCAAGTGGAGCATTCGCGAAGTGCTTTGCCACATGCAGGATGCCGAACGGATTTTTGCCTATCGCGCCCTTCGCTTTGCGCGAAACGATAAAACAGCTTTGGCTGGTTTTGAAGAGAAAGATTATGCTTCTCAAGCCAATGCCGAAGGTCGCAGCCTGAAAAAAATTGCCGATGAAATGCAGCACTTGCGCACGAGCACCATTGATTTATTTGAAAGCTTCACCGAAGAAATGCTGCTGCGAAAGGGCACGGCCAATAATAATGAAATGAGTGTGATGGCGCTTGGATTTATCATTGCCGGTCATGAAACCCACCACCGGAATATTTTGAAAGAACGATACTTAGTTAAGTAGGCAATGATCACTAAGACAATCCCGAAACATCGGGAAGCAATGAGAGTTGGGTTTAAATATCTTTTTCTGGTTTCCTTTCTTGTTGCTGGCTGTTCGCCAGGAAACTACATCAAGAAAAGCCTCCGGCAATCTTCGGGGCAACTTCATCATCACGCAGGTTTTGTTTTATATGATCCGCTAAAAAAGAAAACGCTCACCTCCATCAATGGCGATAAATATTTCACGCCCGCTTCGAATACAAAAATCTTTACACTTTTTGCCGGGCTAAAAATTTTAGGAGATTCCGTTCCTGCATTGCGATGGGCTAGTAGAAACGACTCATTAATCTTTTGGGGTACTGGTGATCCTTCTTTTTTGTATGAGAATGTTTTTCAAAACCAAAGAGCATTCAATTTTCTTAAAAACGCGCCTGGAAAGTTGTTCTTCTCTGATGAAAATTCTTTTCAAAGCATCTATGGCCCTGGTTGGTCGTGGGATGATTACCAGGATTATTACCAGGTGGAGCGATCGCCTTTTCCGGTTTATGGAAATTTGATTTCGGTTTCGAAAGATCAGGGGTTACAGCCTCCGTATTTTAAATCACTTTCACAAGAAAGCGCGGCAGCAGGTCAGGCGTTGGAGCGAGACCGCTTCAGCAACAAAATAGGCATCAACAAAAATAAAATCCCCGCTAAGGGCACCCGGGTTGTTCCGTTTATAACCAGTGGCGAACTAACCGCGCGGTTGCTTGCTGATACATTGAAAAGAGATGTGGGTTTTATATCCAGGAAAACGGAAAGCAAAGACACTTCTTTGTTCAGTCTTCCGGTTGACAGTATTTACCAAGTGATGATGCAATCCAGCGACAACTTTATTGCTGAACAAATTCTATTGATGTGTGCTCAAAAAATTTCCGATTCATTAAAAACAGAAATTGCCATTAAAAAAGTGGTGAAAGAATTTTTATCGGATCTTCCTGATGCACCCGTTTGGGTGGATGGCAGCGGATTGTCGCGCTACAACCAGTTCACGCCCCGCTCAATTGTAAAACTGTGGGAAAAGATTTATGCGATTGTTCCTCAACAAAGGTTGTTTCCGTTACTGGCCTCCAACGGACAAAAAGGAACTCTCCGCAATATGATGAAAAACCAACCGCCATTTATTTTCGGAAAGACCGGATCGCTGGCCAATAACTATTGTGTAAGCGGCTACCTCATCACCAAAAAAAACAAGCTTCTTATTTTTAGCAGCATGAATGCTGATTTTATTGAACCCACTGCCCGTGTGCGCGAAAGCCTGGCAAAAATTTTAACCTACATCTATGAACGTTATTAATATCTCACCTAAAGGTCTAAGTCAGGTTGAGCCTGTCGAAACCTGCCTTCGACAAGCTCAGGCTGACAAGCCGTTTCAAATAAGCGTTGAGAGGAATAGGAATTCCAAATGGTTCCTTATTTTTTTATTGCTCCCACTCCTCGCTTGCTCCCAAAAAAAAGACGATCTCGACAAGAAAATCGGGCAGATGATTTTGATTGGGTTTCCGGGGCGTGAGGTGGATACGCTGCTATTGAACGATATCCGTGCTGGCAAAGCTGGCGCGATTATTTATTTTGAGAAGAACCTTCCGCTCACCAATACGTACGAGGCCGTAAAAAAAATGAACGAGGCATTTCAAAAGGCAGCGCCAACCCCATTGTTCATTTGTATAGATCAGGAGGGTGGGAAAGTAAACCGGTTGAAAACAAAGTACGGTTTTCCTAAATCGGTTACCGCTGCCTACATCGGCAAAACAAAATCGCTGGATACGGCCCGTTATTATGCCAACACCACATCGGCAACATTGGCCGGCATTGGTTTCAATGTGAATTTCGCCCCGTGTGTTGACCTGGCCGTGAACCCGGAGAATACGGTGATTGTGAAAGTTGAACGGTCGTATTCCCGCAACGCGGATTCAGTTGCCCTGTTTGCTACCGAAATGGTGAAGCAGCACAGAAAAAACAAAGTCTTCACCGCCCTCAAACATTTTCCCGGTCACGGCAGC
This sequence comes from Bacteroidota bacterium, assembly GCA_043767095.1. GTDB lineage: Bacteria > Bacteroidota > Bacteroidia > Cytophagales > Cyclobacteriaceae > ELB16-189. The sequence continues at coordinate 4,775 of JAYUHI010000330.1, read as the reverse complement.
TCAAAAGAAGATACGCACTTTGGCGTGGCCGATGTTACCGGCACATGGAGCGATGCCGAGATTAAACCCTACCGATCCATGATGGCAACTGGTTATGTTGATGCGGTGATGACATCTCACATTGTGAATAAAAATCTTGACCCGAAAGGCTTGCCGGGAACGCTTTCCAAAAGAATAATTGACAGCCTGCTCCGGAAAAAGATCGGATTTAATGGGGTGGTCTTCTCAGACGACATGCAGATGAAAGCTATTGCTGAAAATTTTACGCTCGAGGAAACCATTAAACTCGCCATCAATGCAGGTGTTGACATCATGTGCTTTTCCAATAACATTCCCGGTTCTGAAGACCGCACCGTTGACCGCGTTCACCGCATCATAAAAAAAATGATTGAAACGGGAGAGATAAAAAGAGAACGAATTGAGGAGTCGTATAAGAGGATAATAGAGATGAAGAAGGGAATTGGTAAGAGGTGATCAATAATCGGACATTATGAAAATCTTTAAGTGGTTTAATACTGTTGATGAAGATTTTCTAAGACAGAATTTTAAAGAACCTGCCATGGCTGAGCCCTTCATTAGAGGTGGAAGGCGGAGGGATATTATATTAATGATAATTGTGGGCATCTTTGTCTTAGTCACGTTGGCCGCTATAGTTTATGGATATGTTCAAAAAACCATTGTTGCCAAAGAACAACAAGAGTTGGTTCGTGTTGAATCTCAAACCGCTGCATGTATCCAGGATGCACAAACAAAAATGGCCACAGCCCGTTATGCAAGGACCCAGGCAGAGGAATTCAATAGAAAAGTTCAGGAACAATTAAAGGAGTGCGGAAAAAAACCCAATAAAACCGGAAAATGAATTGGCGAAAACTCTACAATAAGGATTTTTTAAACGAAAACTTAAAAGACCCTTCGTTAGCCGATGGGTTTTTGAAGCAGGCCGTGAAACGCGCGAGGAAAACGGCCATTATCCTGGGTTCTGTTTTAGTGGTTGCCGAAATTGCCGTTGTCTATGGATTTGTAGCTCAAACAAAAGCCAGGGAGGTTGTTATTCAAGTTGAAATCAAAAAGACCGAGTTTGACAATTGCATTAAAGAAGCTGAAACCCAACAGGCGCTTGCGATCGAGGCACAATTAATTGCTGAAGAAGCTAACAAAATGGCCGAACAGCAATTGAAAGAATGTTGGCAACGAAACGGAAAGTAAAATTTCAATTTGTGGAGCCCTTTAAAATCATTCAGCCACCCTCCAACCAGGTTCCCGTCCTCCTCAGCATTCCTCACTGTGGCACAGCATTCCCTCAAGAACTGGAGAGTCATTACAAAAAAGAACTCATCCAAAATCCTGACGACACCGACTGGTTTGTTGACAGGCTTTATGGTTTCGCTTCCGCGATGGGCATAACCACTGTCTCTGCTGTTTATAGCCGGTGGGTGATTGATTTGAACAGGCATCCGCAAAGCAAACCACTCTACACCGATGGCAGGATTATCACGGGCCTTTGCCCCACCACCGATTTTCTAGGCAATCCTCTTTACCATGATAACCGAAGCCATGTCAATGAAGAAGATGTTCAGCATCGGCTTGAAAAATACTACTGGCCATACCACCATGCCCTTCAAAAAGAATTAATCACGTTGAAAGAAAAATTTGGGAAAGTGTTGTTGTGGGATTGTCACTCCATCCGGCAAATGGTTCCTACAATCCAAAAAGAAAAATTTCCTGATTTAATTTTAGGCGATGCCGATGGAACCTCCGCCTCGCCTGGCGCAATTGAAATAGCCATTAAAAATCTTGAATCCTCAGGCTATTCATTCAGTCACAATTTTCCATTCAAAGGCGGTTACATCACGAGGGAATATGGCCGCCCATCCGAAAACATTCATGCGCTACAATTAGAAATGACTAAGGTGAACTACATGAATGACAGTGAAACTGAATTTGATGAACCACGCGCGGCAGGCATGCAGAAAGTTTTGAGGGGTGTGCTGGCAAATTTGGAGGAAGAGTTTTTCGGTTGATGTTGCATAATCTGAAAGTACTCTCATATCACACTTTACTGTGATTTTAATTGTATAACTCAAAGTCTGAGCCTACTTTTACCTGAAAATCACACGATAATGTTAGGTTCAGCCATTGGTGAAACCATAAAAAAACGGAGAAAACAACTTGGCATAACCCAGCCACATTTAGCCGAACTGGCAAAAGTGAGTACCAACACTTTGTATAAATTGGAACGAGGACAAGGCAATCCATCATTAGAGGTTTTGAATAAACTGGCTGAGGTGTTGGGTATGGAATTAAAACTTGAAGTAAAGAACGTGCCTACCGGCAACCCGTGAACACTTAAATAAATGAGAGCCATAGAAATATACTGGGATGGAATATTTGCCGGAATTCTCACGGAAGAAAATCGTAAGAGTTTTGTATTCAATTATCATGATGCTTATTTCAAGGATAGCGGCAAAGCGGCCATCAGTTTGACTCTTCCAAAAACACAACAGGAATACAGAAGTGAATATTTCTTCCCCTGTTTCTTCAATATGCTAAGTGAGGGAGCCAATAGAAAAATGCAATGCATTCAATTGAAAATTGACGAAGAAGATAATTTCGGATTGCTGATGGCCACTGCGCAGTATGATGCCATAGGGGCCATAACAGTAAAACCTCTGGTTGCCTGATGACCGTAGATAAATTGAAATATTGTCCCGGAACTTTAGCCCAGGGTTTTGCGTCCTATAGCCCTGGTTGTTTGAGAAAGTTATTTAGTGGAAAAAAGGTAAATCATGTTTTGACTTACGAGCCCCCGCAGCAAAGTGAAGAAGTGGCAGCTCAGTTTTTAGAGAACCGCAAACGCATTTCCATATCGGGGGTGCAAGAAAAGTTAAGTTTAATACTTGACAAAAATATTCTGAGACTTACAAAGGAAGGCGAACAGGGAACCTACATATTGAAACCCATTCCCCGGGATTTGAAAAATGTTGACCTTGTCCCGGCTAATGAGCACCTTACCATGCAGATAGCGAAGCAGGTTTACGGCATTACCACGGCTGAAAACTCCATGATATTTTTTAAGAACGGTTCCCCCGCTTATATCACCAGGCGATTTGATGTTAAAGAAGAAGGCTTCCGCACAACTCCCGGAGGCGGACAGCATAGTCAGGGCAGAAAATGGGGAAGCGAAGATTTTGCAACCCTGGCGGGAAAAACAAAAGATTATGCAGGGGCCAATTTTAAATACGAATACAGCTACGAAGAAATAGGAGAACTGATACAAAAGTATGTTCCCGCATGGCGCATTGAAATTGAAAAATATTTTTCCCTGGTTCTTTTCAATTTTTTGTTTTCCAACGGGGATGCCCATCTAAAAAATTTTTCCTTACTGGAATCTTCCAATGGAGACTATTTACTAAGCCCTGCTTATGATTTGATTAATACACGATTGCATATAGACGATACGGATTTTGCATTAAGCAAAGGATTGTTTGCCGATGACTTTAGAAGTGAAGCCTGTAAAAAAAGCGGCCATGCTTCTAAAACCGATTTCATGGAGTTGGCCAAAAGAATAGGTGTAACACCAGGCAGGATTGAAAAATTGTTGTTACCATTTCTGGGAAAGTCGCCTGAAGTAGAAACCTTGATTAACCATTCTTTCTTAAATGATGCTGCCAAACGGGGATATTCATTGATGTTTAATACCAAGCGAAATTATTTAACTGCATCAATGGGTTGAGACTCACCTTCAAACCCGTTTGGGCTCGTTCGAAAATGATGACCCGCAAACAACTTTGCGTTTCTGAAAAACAATAAGCACTTCAAAACTTCTTCACCAACTCGCCCAACGTATTCAACCCTTCTTCCACCCTACTGCTCCAGGGCAACCCAAAACTAATGCGGAAGTGGTTTTGAAACTGGTGGCCGTGTGTTGAAAATATCTGGCCCGGGGCAATGCCAATTTTATGCTTGAGCGCCTTCTTGTGAAGTTTAAAAGCATCCACTTTTTTGTTCAACTCCACCCACAGGGCAAAGCCACCTTGCGGCCGGGTGATCTTCGTGTCTTCAGGAAAAAAATCGGATACCGATTGGCTGTAGCGGAGGCAATTGGTGTGCAGTGCCTTCCTTAAATGGCGCAGATGCAACTCATACCTTCCGTTTTGCAAGAAGTGCGCAATCGCACCTTGAGCCAACGTGTTGGTGGCAATGTTATTCATCCGCTTTAGCGAAATCACTTTTTCCTTAAATATTCCGGGAACGGTCCACCCAATCCGATAACCGGGGGCGAGTGTTTTAGAAAATGACGCGCATTGCAGCACCAATCCTTTCTTATCAAAAGTTTTACAAGTCTTGGGCCTCACCTTCCCGAAAAACATCTCACCATAAATATCATCTTCGATCAGCGGTATTTCTCTTTTGCCGAGCATCTCAACCATTTGCTTCTTTTTCTCATCGGGCATGCAACTGCCGGTGGGGTTGTTAAAGTTGCACACGAACACACAAGCCTTGATGTTAAATTTCTGAACGGCCTGTTCCAAATAATTTACATCAATTCCAACAACCGGATCAGTTGGAATCTCCACCACCTTCAACCCTAAACTTTGCATCACCCTAAAGATTCCGTAGAAAGTCGGGCCTTCAGCTGCAACTGCATCGCCTGGCTGAGTTACGGCTTGCAGGCATAACGAAATAGCTTCCATGCACCCGGCTGTCACCACCACATCATCTTCACTTAAAGCACCGCCCCAGTTAAAAGAAAGCCGCGCGATTTGTTTGCGAAG
>JAYUHI010000329.1:0-4030 GCA_043767095.1 Bacteroidota bacterium | reverse complement strand
ACAAAAATAATTTTGGTGCTTCAACATACATTCCAATGGGAATTGACATTAGAATCGGAAAGAAAAGAGAATTTTGGAAGCGGACACATTTGTTTTATGAATTACGACCTGGTATTAACATTACATCAATTCCAGAACTGCGGACAATCACAAAAGCGAGCATACAACACGGACTTGGGCTGCGGGTTTCGTGCGACTAACATATTTTGTTCTCCGTAGAGACAGTGACGCGGACGACAAAAAAGCAATCGTTTTGACCCCACAAACGCAACCTCCCAAAGCCCTGCCAAATTCAAGCGCCTGCTGAGACGGGAGGTAGGACTCACTAGAAATGCATACACGGATTTGGGGAAGTATCAGAAGTTTCCTTGAAAAAGCCCATTTCATTCAATCGTGCGCCAATTAGTTTGAATTGAAAAAATTCCTTTTGTATCTTTAGTACACATTTTTTATGGCGGAATATATTCTAACCATCAACGAGCGCCACCCGGAAGGGCGCACTTTGCTCAAACTACTGGAGCAAAATCGAATGATTAAAGTAATACCCTTAACGCGTGCCAGGAAAAAAGCCATGGAGGAAGCCTCTATTAACGAAGGGTCTCTTGCTAAAGACTGGGTTAGCATGGAAGATGCTCAATGGGATGAGTCACTAAAATAATCCAGGGACTTAACTCAGGTGGTCAATAAAACTGAAATTAAAAACAAGGGGCACTCTTCCATTTTCATCTTTGATAAATTATCAATCTCGATACTTACTGTCCAGAACAAGCCTAAACTCCTCTCCGGCTTTGAGCAAAAAGTAATTCAATTGGCGGAGGAATGGTTGTCACCCAAAAACGAATTTGAATTTCAAACTTCCGGGTCAACCGGCACTCCAAAGCAAATTGCATTTACGCGCGCGCAAATAAAGAGCAGTGTTAAACTCACTCAGAATTTCTTTGGACTTCAGGCGGGACAAGCTGCTTTGCTCTGCCTCGACCCCAATTTCATAGCCGGCAAGATGATGATTGTTCGTGCTTTGGAAATTGGGGTGGATTTAATTTGCCTCCCTCCTTCCGCTAATCCGCTGGAGAATTTAAAAGAAGATTCCGTCATTGAGTTTGCTGCATTGGTTCCGTATCAACTGGAAGCAATCTTAGCTTCTGACGCAGCCACTAAAAAGCTGAATCGAATAAAAAAAGTAATTGTGGGTGGCGCTGCAGTGCCCGATGATTTAATCCAAAGACTCCAGTCGCTTTCAAGCCGGTTTTATGAAACCTATGGCATGACAGAGACGCTGACACACGTTGCCGTTAGAAAACTCAATCCCGTTGAACCGGCTTTCCACCCTTTGCCCGGTGTTAAAATATTTTTGAATGATCGGCTCTGCCTGAACATCCAGGCAAATCATCTCAGTCCGGAAATTATTCGAACAAACGATCTTGCCAACATTTTGCCTGATGGTTCATTCAGTTTGATTGGCCGATACGACAATATCATTAACACAGCTGGCGTGAAAGTATCACCAGAAGAAGTGGAAAGGAAAATTTCAACCGTCATGTCGAATAATCTAAGCGGTCTTCATTACTTTATTGGCGGGGTGAAGGACAAGGCGTTCTGGGAGCGGGTGGTATTGCTTGTAGAAAGTGAACCTATACCTGATGCTATAAAAAATTCAATAACCGGGCAAATGAGACTGATCCTAAAAAAATGGGAAGTTCCGAAGGAAATCATCTGCATTCCTTCATTCAAAAGGACCTCGAGTGGAAAGGTGAATAGGATAGAAACGAAGTTCAGCAAACCCGACCTCACCCCCGGCCCCTCTCCAGATGGAGAGGGGTGACTGTTTTAGATATTTCATCAATTTTATAATGATTGGTCTAGACTTTAATTCTCTGTTAATTTCCCTCACAAATTTTCATTGCATCTGCTAAACTATCCATTCAGGCACATATTTTTACAGCCTCAAAACAATTACAATACAGCACATGGCTGAACTGAAAAACTTTGTGGAAGAATTGAAATGGCGGGGCATGATCAACCAGGTTATGCCAGGAACCGGGGAACTGTTGATGAAGGAGCAAACCGGTGGCTACATCGGGTTTGACCCCACGGCTGATTCGCTGCATATTGGAAGCCTGGCGCAAATCATGACACTCGTACATTTTCAACGCTGCGGGCATAAACCCATTCCATTGGTTGGTGGTGCTACCGGAATGATTGGCGATCCCTCGGGCAAAAGTCAGGAACGGAAATTACTTACGGTTGAGGAAATACGCCACAACGAAAATTGCATCCATAAACAGTTAGAAAAATTTCTTGATTTTAAATCAACAACCAACCCGGCAGAATTAGTGAACAATCACGACTGGTTTCAAAGCATTAAAACAATTGATTTTCTTCGCGAAGCAGGCAAATATTTAACGGTGAACTATCTGCTGAGCAAAGGATTTATCAAAGACCGCTTAGCCCAGGAACAGGAACTATCATTCACCGAGTTCAATTACATCCTGATGCAGGCATACGATTTTTTGTGGCTGTATCAAAATAAAAATTGCAAGCTGCAAATGGGCGGGTCTGACCAATGGGGAAATATTACGGCAGGCACTGAACTGATACGAAAGAAATTGAGAGGGGATGCGTTTGGGCTCACCACGAATTTGATTGTAAAAGCAGACGGAACCAAGTTCGGCAAAACAGAACAAGGCAATGTATGGCTGGATCCTGACAAAACTTCACCATACGCCTTTTACCAGTACTGGTTGAATGTTTCCGATGAAGACTCTGAAAACTTCATCCGCATTTTCACCATCAAAGGCCGTGAGGAGATCGATGCTTTGATTGCTCAACACAAAACCGCACCTCATCAAAGACATTTACAAACGGAGTTAGCCAAAGACATTACTACCCGCGTGCACGGAGCAAGTGAATTAAACAACGCCATCAAAGCCTCACAAATTCTATTTGGAAATTCCGTAACGGAGGATTTACAGTTGCTTGATGAAAAAACATTACTGGCGGTAATGGATGGAGTGCCGCGTGCGTCCATTTCCAGAAATGCATTAGATCAATGTGCCACCGTTACAGATTTACTTTCAGAAGCAACGGGCGCTGTTATTTTTCCATCAAAGGGAGAAGCAAGAAAAATGATTCAGGGTGGCGGGGTTTCGATCAACAAAATCAAAGTAGTGGAACCCAATCAAAAACCTTCATTTAAGTTGCTGCACAATCGTTACCTGCTGGCACAGAAAGGAAAGAAGAATTATTATTTAGTGGTGGTGGAGTAATCCTATCCAAAATAGGCTACTGAAGTTCAATACTTTAAAATTTCATTCAATGTCTTTATTGATCTCCCAAGTTCATCGGGTTCAATGCTTCCTAATTTATTTACCAACCTGTCTTTAGAAACCGAGCGAATATGAAATACCAATATCTCGGACTCAGCCTTCAAACCATTCATTTTGGATGGACTCAAAACCGGGTTGCCCTTATATTTTTTTATTTTGGTAGTCAACGGCACAACAATCACAATGGGAAGGTGCTGATTCAAAAGATTACCGCTAATTATGACAACTGGTCTCAATCCTGCTTGCTCGCTCCCTTTGGTTGGATTGAGATCAGCGTACCAAATCTCGCCCTGCTTCATTCCCTGATTTGGCTGAGATATTCTTCCATGCCTTCCTCTGCAATAGAAAGAATATCCTTATCAGAAGCGGCTTGCTTATACGATTTGACGTACTCAGCTTTTTCAAGATGCTCCAGATAAAGCTTTAGTGCTCTTTCAATCAGCTTGTTCTTGGGGATGGATAGAACCTTAGCCTTATCGGAAAGGGATTGCAGCAGGTTATCAGGTAGTGTGCTTGTGAAGGTGGCCATTTGAACGAATTTAGGCCAAAATTATAAATTGTATTTATGGAATACAAATATGATTTGTACTTGCATCTCTAGCCAAGAGGTTGCTTAAACCCTAAGTAATCCTGACCACACCTTTTTCAATTCAGCTTCAACCCTGTTCAAATTCAATGACCAAAATGGAATATCAATAACCTTA
>JAYUHI010000328.1:0-1643 GCA_043767095.1 Bacteroidota bacterium | reverse complement strand
GGAAAATAACCCGATTTCCATCGGTAGTTATCTCATCAACAAGCATTTCATTTTCCGGAAATACGGTATCAAAAAAAAGAAGATGTTCGATCAATTGCTCATCGGTCACATATTCTTCAATCTGTTTGCGCGTCTTGTGAATTCCGCTTAATGAATTGACAAACCGCATGATAAATTCCTTGTTTTTCTTTGCGCCTGTCATTTTCGATTGTTTAATCAAATGTACTTCCTGTTCTTTTCCTACAGTAGTTCAAATGTTGCGTTCTTTTATTCATTTGTTGCATTGTGGCGGGGCTTGCCGATCATGGATGGATTAAAACCATATTGTCTGGTAAATACTTTGGTAAAATGCGATGCCGTTTCAAATCCAGTTTTAAAGGCCACCTCTCCAACTCGCAGATCGGTGGTCTCCAGAAGCTCTTTGGCTTTTTTAAGTCTTATGATTTTTATATAAGCTGCTGTAGATTTCCTAATAATGGGTTTTAGCCTTCGAAACAACTGGGTGCGGCTCATATTCATTGCTTCGGCCAGGTGGTTAGCATCAAATTGCATGTTATCTAGATTACTTAAAATCAACTCATTTACTTTTGTCATGAAAGCCCCTTCTCGCGGATTATTCTGATGAAGCGAATTAATGAGGTTCTCCGTTTTGCTGAAATGGGTCTGAAGTCGCTGTTGTACTTCAGCAAAAAAATTCATGGCATGGCCATCGAGGGCGATCGGCATAGATCTGGTTTCTTCGGCAGGTGACTCAGCCAATATTAAATTGATTCGATAGACACTAATTGGTTTCCCTTGAGGGATAATCTTTATAGGCAATTGGCATACTTTGATCATCCCCACATACATGGAAAGATCTATGCCGGTGGCGGTTATCAGTACTTCACAAGAATGTGGTTGAATATTTTCAACAGAAAGGGTGATAATATTGCCATCAGGCATTAAATCCAGAAGGCCCTGGATGAGGTGGGTAATATCATGTCGCAATGGGGCATCTTCGAAAACCGTTTCAGGTAAGTCCGGTGGACTTAACAAAACAATGCCAATCCCTTCGGCTTGCGCCTGAAGCTGGTGAGCGTCAGTAAGCTCTTGCATTAACCGGCAAAGATTAATTTTTACAGGCTGCCACATTAAACTAAATTTACTAATTGTAGCCTCAACTGCAATCTGTTTAATCATGAAATTATGAAAGCTATCTCCCTTGATACCTATGGCCCCCCGGAAGCATTCAAATTGGTTGAAATGCCTATGCCCAAGATTAAAGCCAATGAAGTTTTAGTTAAAAATGTGGTGGCATCTATCAATCCATACGATTGGATGGTGCGTAATGGCAGCATGTGGTTTATGGCTGGATTTACCTTTCCCAAAATTTTAGGGGGAGAAACAGCTGGCGTAATAACCGAAGTGGGACCTGCCGTAAAAGAATTTAAAGTGGACGATCGTGTTATCGTATTTCTGGGAAGAGCTGGAGGTTATGCCGAATATGTAGCTGTGCAAGAAAGCAAGGTCATCCCGTTGCCGGAAGAGGTGACGTTTAGCTATGGTGCTGCATTGCCGATAGCAGGTACCACCGCCCTGGATGCGTTGTATGAGTTGGGCAAGATTAAACTAGGCGACCACGTGCTCATAAATGGAGCCTATGG
>JAYUHI010000327.1:0-1644 GCA_043767095.1 Bacteroidota bacterium | reverse complement strand
GCGACCGCGTGGCCTTTGAATATTTGACGCCCCTCTTCCCGAACGAAAAACTCAGACTTAGCACTACGCCCGATAATCTTTCTACCCGCATCCTCGATTTGTTCTGCCCTATTGGAAAAGGACAACGCGGTATGATTGTGGCCCAGCCCAAGACCGGTAAAACGGTGCTGCTGAAAAACATTGCCAACGCTATTGCCGAAAACCATCCAGAGGTTTATCTGATCGTGTTGCTGATTGATGAACGCCCCGAGGAAGTTACCGACATGGCGCGCAGCGTGAAGGCCGAAGTGATTGCTTCTACTTTCGATGAGCAGGCCGAGCGCCACGTGAAGGTGGCTTCCATGGTATTGGAGAAAGCCAAACGTATGACGGAGTGTGGACATGATGTTGTGATTTTACTGGATTCGCTCACACGGCTGGCGCGTGCTTACAATACGGTGGTGCCTTCTTCCGGAAAAATTCTTTCCGGTGGTGTAGATGCCAACGCCCTGCATAAGCCCAAACGCTTTTTTGGGGCAGCACGAAAAATTGAAAATGGCGGATCGCTCACTATCATCGCCACCGCTTTGATCGACACCGGCTCGAAAATGGATGAAGTAATCTTTGAAGAATTCAAAGGAACGGGCAACATGGAGTTGCAGCTTGATCGTAAACTCTCGAACAGAAGGGTTTATCCTTCTATTGATGTGCCCGCTTCAGGAACACGCAGAGAAGAATTACTGATGAAGGAAGAAGAACTGTCGCGTGTGTGGATACTCCGCAAGTACATGGCCGACATGAACTCCATTGAAGCGATGGAATTTCTGCAAGCTAAAATGAAAGGCACCCGAAATAATGAGGAGTTTTTGATTTCGATGAATGGGTAGGGATATTACAACTTTGAGGCGTGAAATGACCAACAAGAAGAAACACTGGTTTCCCGGTTTTTGAAAATTAATTAGCAACTGGATCATGAACTAATTGATTAGAGACTTGTTTTAAATCCACACTTCAATAAATTTGATATAAATTTTGAAATGGCTAAAACCGTCAAAAAATCAAAGAAAAAGGCTTCTGTAAAGGATTATAATAAGCTTTTTAAGAGCAGTCCTTTTACAATTCAACCTAATTCAAGCCCTCAATGGACTTCAAGTGGGGATTATTTTGTGAAATTCTCACTTTACAAAAATACTCCGAGTATTGCTTCCCCAAATACTTCACTCTGACTGGTGAATGCCAAACTGGAAAGAGGTCTTAGAGGAAATTCATGAACAGCTAAAGGCTGGACATCAGAATGCTTTAGATATAGTTAGGAGGAAGTACCTGGCAAAAATTCATCAAAAGACCGGTCGGAATCTCATTGCTTATTATTCTGGCTGGCTCCAAAAACCTCAGCAAGGCGATGTCATCGTAAATGACAAAGACAAGAATGCTTTGATGGTCACTATCCATAAATTGGATAGGAAATTAGGATTGGATATTATTCTTCATACTCCAGGCGGAGATTTGGCTGCAACCGAAAGCATTGTTGATTATTTTCATTTAATGTTTGGCGGAGATGTTCGTGCCATAATACCTCAAATATCAATGTCGGCAGGTACAATGATGGCACTTTCCTGCAAAGAGATAATGATGGGAAAGCAATCCAACCTAGGACCAATAGAT
>JAYUHI010000326.1:0-4033 GCA_043767095.1 Bacteroidota bacterium | reverse complement strand
CAATTAATGAAGCCGCCAAATAAATTAAGTGGTCACCGTTTTTACGCTGTTTCGATTTTTCAAATGGCTTTAACTTTTCAGTTTGAACCGTTTCGTTTTTGCCCTGTTTTTCAATGGGATGCAACTTTTCCATCTCGGCTGTTTCATCGATTAAATTTGGCTCATGCCCTTTTTTAAACACGTCAGCGCTTCTTAGGTATGGCTTAAACTTTAACACCTTTATTTCCGGGCCGGGTTCATCATTACCGGATTGTTCATGTTCAAGCCGGATTACCTGACCCTCGTCCGGTAATGGCATGTTGGGTTCAATTTTCTGCCCCCGTTTCTGAGGAAGTCCATTGGCAGAACTCCCATCCAGAGGGACGTAACGGTTGAGAACGTAGTACTGCTTTTTATGTACTGCACAAGAATTAAGTATAAAAAGTACTGCTGCAAGCATAAGGTACTTCTTCATGGCTTTGGGGATTAAATTGATTTACTAAAATTCATTTAACTCAATACTTAGTTTTTTAGAGCTCATCAGAACTCCTCATTTCTGTTTATTGCATTCAGGAAAATTTTTCTTCAAGCTGAGTCATCCAATGTATGTAGAAATGGCCGGATTTGAAATCAATTTTTTCACTTACGCCAGCTTCAGCACGTAAAACCTCCTGAAGAGGTATGCCACAAATGATCTCGCAGGCCAATTCAATATCCCGCGTAACGGTATCGGAAAGATTACGGCTCAAGGCAGCTAAGGCTACCCCTGTGCAAAGTTGTTGCTTAAACCCGGCTGAGTGAGCCACCAGTAGTTCGAGATTAGTTTTCTCACTTCCCCCTACATAGCCGCAAGCTATTCCCGCCCCTCGCCATAAATCAGGATGTCGTGGTGAGGGAAAGGATTGAATAAACTGAACGAGTCCATTCACTTCGCCTTTGCAAATGTACCATAAGCGCCTGCCAAGGCCCTGGTCAAAGCCATGCAATTGTTCCCCGTTAATAGTTTCCGGAACCTGGTGATTTTTAACAGTTCTGCGTCCTTTGAAAAGTCCATAGTAGTATCCAATACCGTCAAATACCATCCACTGCATGGGCGGGGCCAATAATTCCAGATACGGAGACGGTGCAATTTCAGCCTTCGCGAATGCCCAACCAAGTCCAATTTCCAGATGAAAGGAATGCTTCTCTTTAGAAAGACTGCAAAATTTCATCCATTCGTTTAATTGCCTCCCCTGTAACAAATCCTTCAGCCCTATTTCCATAGAAGCACTTTCGTAAGCAACCGAACGAAATTCTGGAGGCTCTGAATCAAGAAAAATAATCAACTCATGCGGGTCACGATTTTTCTGCATGTAATCCTGAACACCCAAGAATACTTTCTGAATGTAGCCCATACGTTTTTCAACTTCATTGGGCATACTCATTGGTCCTTGTTTTGACTGAACTCAACCACATCTTTGCAATATCTGCTTTAATGGAATCTACTACATCCAAGACATTCTGGCTATTTGATTTCTTTAGTAGCTCGTCTTTACCTTCACCAATGGACATGGTATATGGATCCACCTTCATGTACTCTGGCGTTTCATTTATTTGTAAACTTACCCTACGGAATATCTCAGCCGCAATCTGCTCAAGGATCCTCAAATTGGATCGAACTTTTTCCATCAACTCTTCGGGATTATACTTATTCGTAAGATCCATCTGAAACTGATACAGGCAATGCAAATCGAATACATTATGATAACTGTCTGCGAATAAATCAGAGTCATACATGCTCCATGTGCGAAACAACTCCTGCATGCGCTTGCTCAGCATGGCAAACCTTCGACCAATGCTTTCGGTAGAAGCAGAGTACTTTTTTAAAATGGTAATATTCGTATATCCGTTATTCATAAACATTACGTTGGGCACTGCCCAGTAGGAAGCCCAGTCCCAAATGATTTTCATAAGCATGATTTGGGTTTTGCCGAAAATGCCATACATATTTTTATAGAGATTGATCCAGCCGTTGTTCAACTCCCGATGGGTGTGATCGTAAATCATGGCACGCAGCCGTATGTCTTCCCCGTTCAAATCGCGAACAACCAAGTCGGTGATCCAGGAATTTCCGAGTGCAATAAAATCAGTTCCCGGGGAATAAAACGGATCCAGAAAGGCACCTGCTTCACCAGTAACCGCCCAGCGGCTTGATGAATAAAATTGCTTGCAGTCGTAGGCAAAATTTTTCATTACCTTAAAATCCATCACCCGGTTATTATGCATGGTGAGCATTTTTGCGGCCAACGGTTCGTGTTGCATAAGCCAGTGCTGCGCTTTCTCAAGCGAGTTGAACGTATCGAAAGGATGATACCGGGGGTCGGCCACAATGCCAATGCTTGTACAGCCGGAGACCAACGGAATTATCCAAACCCAGTAGCCCTCTCCCATGAGGTGATTTGTAGCCAATCGCCTCCTTCCGGGATCCACATAGCTTCGCCAAATCGGATTGTCCGACCAATCATCAATATCAATATCAGATTCTATCCTGAACCAGGCAGAATTTATGGTATGGTCCGATTCTTTCGCAAGGCCAAGATTTCTTTTTAGCAAGCTGCTTCTTCCCGTTGAATCAACCACCCATGTTCCTTCTGCATGGTGCCCGTTACCATCCTTTTGAAAGCCAACCTTGTGCCCTTCGCCTGACAATTCTATGTGAAGCACCCTGGCCTCCAAAAGAATATCAACGTTGCAATCCATCAATAAATTTACGAGGTCATTTTCAAAAATGCCCCTGTCAATTTGATGCGTGGGAAAGGGATTCAAAATCCTTGATCCTACCTCGACCCGTCTGGCAATATCATCACTATGTTCCGGGCTAAAGAAAAAACGGAATCCAAATTTTGGTAACTGGTGCTCTGTCAAATACTCTTTGAGATTAAGCACCTCCCGCAAATACGATGCGCCAAGTTCGCTTGTTGATTCGCCCACTTTGTGGGTAGCCACAGGGGCACTATGTTGTCTTTTTTCCAGTACGAGAATAGATATACCGGCCCTGGATTGCCTTAACTGAAGGGCAAGGGTCAAGCCCGCCAGCCCTCCTCCGAGTATTATTACGTCATATTTTTTAGAAATTTCCATTAGAATTTCACACTATGTAAAGATATGTAGCTAACCAGAATTATATCTCTTAAGAGGAGTTACGCAAAACTTTGTTTTTGATGCAAAATTGATGGATATAACCTGTGATTTTGTAGAAATTTTAAAGATCGTGCGTAAGTCCACCTCTTAAGATACATAAAGAAATCATAACTCCTTTTAGCATCTTGCGCACAACATCCGTATTTCAGACCGATGTCCTATTTACCCTTATTAATTTCCAGAAATCAAAATCTTATTCAGCTCCCTACCCCAAACTTCCCTTATCAAATCCCAAGGGCAGCAAGACTTTCGCAGATGAACACTCCACCCACTTTTCTCCAGGCCCAAGCATTACTACTTTGATGGATTGCTTTTGCCGCTGTTCATATTCCACCATCACCTGGCGGCATGCACCGCAGGAGGTGGCCGGAACCAGTTCCTTATGATTTTTCTTGTGAGCAACAACGGCCATTTTGAGAATTTTTTTATCGGGGTGCATGGTCGAGACTGCATAGAGCGCCACACGCTCAGCACACATGCAAAGGGGATAGGCAGCGTTTTCCTGGTTGGCGCCAGTCACCACCGTCCCGTCATCTAAAATAATGGCCGCGCCCACACAAAACTTAGAGTAGGGGGCATAAGCATGAGTGGTAGCCTCTTTCGCTTTATGTATAAGGTATTTTGATTCGCTGTCGAGGGCCTCTAAAGTTTTTCCTTCGCTTATCGTTTCCATATATTTCGGAATGGGAATTAAAGTTAGGAAAATTGTTGGGATGTTCGTGTTGGTGTTAGATGACGGGTGCATTTCAAATTGTCGCGACTATCAGTTAAGGTCGGGGCTGACTAAAAAGGTGGAACCAGGTGTCAGCCTGAGCCTGTCGAAGGCTAATTTAAACCCAGAGAGAGGTTTCGACAAGCTCAACCTGACAAGCAA
>JAYUHI010000325.1:0-1648 GCA_043767095.1 Bacteroidota bacterium | reverse complement strand
TCTTGATCTCGGCCGAGTATCGCTCCAGGATGTCGTGGTCCATGCTGGTTTTTTTGGAGGGACCCATCAGGGCCTCGCCACTGAGTTTAAGAACAATGCGTTTGTATTTCATGAACCGGGTTTAGCTGACAAAGATGGATATTGTCCGTTCAAAATTCAAGAACCACATTGCGTACAATACACGATTTGTTAATCAAGTAAAACTGCTTATCTTCATCGCGTCTTCTAAAACCTAACCCCAATTCTTATGAAAAAAATGTTCCTTCTCATGCTTCCCATTGTGCTGGCAGGCATGATCGCCTGCAACCAGGCCCCTCAGGCAAACAATGCCCAGGGTGATAAAAACAAAGCGATGGTTGCCCAATACATTCAGGCTGCCATAACGGGCGATAACGCCACGATGGGCGGCTACCTGGCCGATAACTACAAAGGTTATGGCCCCTCAATAAAAGACTCAACTGACAAGGCTGGTTCAATTGCTAATTGGAAAAAAAGTTGGGACAGTGTATATTCTGCTATTACGTACACCCGCCATGAGGCCCAGGCAATAACAATAAAGGATGGTCTGAATAAAGGAGAATGGGTTTTGGAGTGGGGTGATGTTGGCGCTACGTACAAAAATGGATCACCATCCGTAAAGTTTTCATTTCATGGTGCTTACCGGGTAGAGAATGATAAAATTGTGTTTTCGGTCGCTTTCTATAATGTGGCCGATATTTTATCCCAGCAGGGATTCACGTTTGTTCCGCCCGCGAAGAAGGACGACCCCGGAAAATAATATTTACTAACCCGACCGATTAAACTCCTGCTCAAAGGCAGGAGTTTTTTTATTTTCACCTCTGCGAAAGAATTAGATTTACACTTCAAACACAGGGTGTGTGTGCGGAAGTCGTCCAGAAAATTTAACTTACCTTAGTAACATGAAAGCCATGCAATTTAAAAATGTAGTTTGGAAGGAAGGTAAGTATTTCGTTGCTCAGTGCCTGAACGTTGAGGTTTCCAGTTTTGGAGAAAGCAAGGAAGAGGCTTTGAAAAACCTTGAAGAAGCTATTGCCCTTTATTTTGAAGGCAATGATGAGCCTGAGGTTCATGAAGTGGAATCGCCAGAACTCAGGGTGATTACGGTTGGTTAACTGGCCAAAGAATGCCGAAACTTTATTCGTCCGATCACATCCTAAAAGTTTTATTAGCTCACGGATTCATCTTTGTTTCTCAGAAAGGCAGCCACGCTAAGTTTAGAAAATCTGTGGCAGGAAAAACATTAACGGCAATTGTTCCGGCTGCAAAAAAAGAAATTCCTATTGGTACTTTCTATTCCATAGTAAAGCAGTCGAATCTTGCAAAGGCCGACTTTGAGTAACTCATCAACCATTTCTTTAGATTTATCCCGCTTTTCACAATCAAAAATGAAATTCAACCGTAAGAAATATTCTGATGAAACGCTGAAGCAACTTTACGAGGCCATTCTCTTCCCTCGAATGATTGAAGAGAAGATGCTCATCCTGCTCCGCCAAAATAAAATAAGCAAGTGGTTCAGCGGCATCGGGCAGGAAGCGATAGCGGTGGGATTAACCCAGGCCCTCGAAGAAGACGAATACATTTTGCCCATGCACCGCAACCTAGGTGTTTTCACGGGGCGCAAAATTCC
>JAYUHI010000324.1:0-1651 GCA_043767095.1 Bacteroidota bacterium | reverse complement strand
AGGAGTTACGCAAAACTTTGTTTTTGATGCAAAATTGATGGATATAACCTGTGATTTTGTAGAAATTTTAAAGATCGTGCGTAAGTCCACTTAATAATTCTGTCAAACCGGTTTGGATACTCAGCAGTGGTTTTGAACTCAGGACTAACGACTCAGTACTTAGGGCTTAAAATTACAATCCTTCAACTTCAGCCACTACGAATGTACTGCCGCCAACGATGATCAAATCATCTGATGAACTGTCCTCTTTAGCTTTTTTCAGCGCGTCATTAACATCCGGAACAACTTTGCAGGTTAGGCCTTTCTCGTGTGCCATTTTATTGAGTTCAATCGCGTCCATAGCCCGTGGGATTTTCGCCTGGCAAAAATAGTATTGCGCGTGCGCTGGCAAAATAGCGAGTATTTTTTCAGGCGATTTGTCTTTCACCATTCCAAAAACCCATCTCAATTTTTTATGCGGTGTAATGTTGATTTGTTTTATGATTTCGATAATTCCTTCCGCATTGTGTGCTGTGTCGCAAATTACAGTTGGTCTCTCACTAATCTTTTGCCAACGGCCCTTCAAGCCTGTTAACTTGACTGAATTATTGATTCCATTGGTGATGGCTGATTCGGGAATTGAATAGCCCAACTCCCCGAGCACCAATGAAGTCTGAACCACACCACTAATATTTTTCAACTGATATAGTCCCTTTAGCTCTGGATTAACCAATAGAAACCTACCCTCTGTTTTGATTTGAATTGTTTCATCGTCTGGCCTTGTCAGATTCACCCGATCACTGGCAAAATATATGGGCGATCCCATCTCATTGGCTTTGTTAATAAATACTTTTTCAATTTCCGGTTGCCGTTCACTGATCACCACAGGCTTTTTGGGCTTTATAATTCCCGCTTTTTCCCAGGCAATTTCGGGAAGGGTGTTGCCGAGGATATCCATATGGTCGTAACCAATATTGGTTATCAGTGATATTTCCGGATTAATCACATTGGTTGAGTCCAGTCTGCCTCCCAACCCAACTTCAATGACAGCGATATCCACTTTTTCCTTCGCGAAATACTCAAAAGCCATTGCCACAGTAAATTCAAAGAAGGAAGGTAGGATTTGCTCCATTGGCTTCTTCATCCGGTTCACAAACTCAACCACAAAATCTTTCTCAATTTCTGCTCCATTGATTTTAATCCGCTCGGTAAAATCTTTCAGATGGGGCGAAGTGTAAAGTCCGGTTTTATAACCAGCCGATTGCAGGATGGCAGCCAGCATGTGGGCCGAGCTGCCCTTTCCATTGGTGCCGGTGATATGAACCGATTTGAATTTATGTTGAGGATTATCCAGATGCGCGCAAAGAGCCAGCGTGTTAGTTAAATCTTTCTTATAAGCAGCAGACCCGATGTGATGAAAAACGGGGAGTTGCGTGTAAAGAAAATTTATCGCTTCCTGATAAGTTTCAATCATTGGATCAAAAATAAAAATCAGCCACGCGTTTCGCGTGGCTGATTTTTAGAAATCTACTTGATAAGAGGAGTTACGCAAAACTTTGTTTTTGATGCAAAATTGATGGATATAACCTGTGATTTTGTAGAAATTTTAAAGATCGTGCGTATCATCAACCTGGGTTGGGGTATGACCTCATATGATCTATTGAGAGAGAAA
>JAYUHI010000323.1:0-21985 GCA_043767095.1 Bacteroidota bacterium | reverse complement strand
AGGTTTTTACAGGGTTGATAATGAACATATTACACCTTTATCATTGGTACAAATCTGGTAGTTGATTACCTGATTTGTACTACACCTTTTTCAGCTATTAAACTTTGCCAAGAATAAATTAAAGGGTGCATTGGTACAAATCAGGGAGCAGGCTCCTATATTTGTACGAAAAACAAACGCTTCAAAACTATGGTATCCAGGGTTGCGGAAAAATGGCTCAAAAAGCTGGCGAGGCAATTTCGGGCAGTGGCTGTGGTGGGACCGAGGCAAAGTGGAAAGACCACTTTGGTGAGGGAAGTTTTTAAATCCAAACCGTATGTTTCACTGGAAGACCCTGACCAGCGCCTGGTGGCCGACAATGACCCACGTGCTTTTCTTAACCAATTTAAAAGGGGAGCCATAATAGATGAAGCACAGCGGGTGCCGCAATTGTTCAGCTACCTGCAGCAAATACTTGATGATACCCGGAAAGATGGATTGTTCATCCTCACCGGCAGTAACAATTTTCTTTTACAACAATCTATTTCGCAAACACTGGCGGGCCGGATAGGCTATATGGATTTGTTTCCATTTTGTTATTCTGAAATTGTGGAGGCCGGTAAGCAATACAGCACCAATGAATTGATCTGGCGTGGATGTTACCCTGAAATATACGACCGAAATCGAAAGCCGGAAGTGTGGTATCCAGCCTACATACGAACCTACATTGAACGCGATGTGAAGCAATTGAAAAACATTACGAGTACCATTACTTTCAACCGGTTTATGAAATTATGTGCAGGGCGCACCGGCCAGCAATTGAATATGGCCGCATTGAGCAACGAAAGTGGTATTGATCTAAAAACCATTCAAAGCTGGCTGGCCGTTCTGCAAAGCAGTTTTATTATTTTTTTATTGCCTCCCCACCATAAAAATTTTAATAAGCGAGTAGTCAAAACCCCGAAATTATACTTCTATGATACGGGCCTTGCCTGTTCACTGCTGGGTATTGGCCATGCCAAGGAATTGACCAACTCACATTTCAGGGGTGCATTGTTTGAGAATTGGGTGATTGCTGAACTCTTAAAACAAAAGCACAACACCGGCATCGATTGGGCATTCTACTATTGGCGCGACAATAAAGGTCTGGAGATTGACTTGTTGATTGACGGCCATAAAAAACTTATTCCCTTCGAAATAAAATCAGCCCAAACCTTTCAGGAAAGTTTTGTTAAGAACATTCAGGCTTGGAACGGCTATTCAGGCCAGCGCGGAGGCCAATTACTATTCGATGGAAAGGACAACTACACTCGTTCTGACAAGATTAAGATTAGCAACTGGAGGCAAATGAACATTGCCCAATTGTAATCAGGGCCTCGCGCAGAAACTTCCCCAGTCATCAACCCCTTTTGAAAACTTGCTTTTTCATAACCAATCTAATTCTGGCTTAAGTCAAGCAGGACAATTTTCGGACGATCAGATGTTTATCGTTTTGTTCACAAGTTGTTCATAATAATTAAAAGAGCGAAAGAAGAAACATTGGCCAATTCTGATACTTTTGGTCGATTTTTTTCTGGTCTTGAACTAAACCACTAAACCAATTTTATATGAGGAAAATTTACCTGTTGTGTGCCGTTTTACTGGCAGGAGTCACCTGGTCTTCCGCCCAGGGGATTACTACTTCCACTTTAAGTGGAAAGATTACTGTTAAAAGCGGAACTATTACCGCGGAAAGAAAAATTACAGAGGAAGAATCGCTGCCCGGTGCTTCTGTTGTGGCAACCCATACTCCATCCGGCACTGTTTACGGAACCGTTTCGTTGAACGATGGCCGTTTCGTTATCCCTTCGGTGCGTGCCGGTGGCCCTTATGAGGTGAAAGTTTCGTTTGTGGGCTACAAAGAGCAATTGCGCACGGAAGTATATCTGGAATTGGGCCAGAACTTTGTCACTAACTTTTCAATGACGCAGGAAGTTACAGAATTGCAGGAAGTGGTGGTTACGGGAATCCAGGACTTGCTTTTGAATCAAGACAAAATCGGGGCTTCATCAAACTTTTCAACAAGCCAAATCTCACAGTTGCCTTCCATTGGGCGCGATTTTCGTGATATTTCAAGGCTTACCCCACAAGCCGGTGGCAGCAATTTATCCTTTGGTGGGCGAAGCAACCTGTATAATAACTTAACTATCGATGGAGCAACCGTGAACAACGTATTTGGATTGAACCCACTGCCGGGCGGCCAATCGAACGCCACTCCATTTAGCATAGATGCCATTCAGGAAATTACAGTTTCCCTTTCCCCTTACGATTTAAGGCAGGGCAATTTCACCAGTGCCGGGATTAGCGCTATTACAAGAAGCGGAACCAACACGTTGACAGGTTCTGCTTACTATTTTACCCGCTCAGAAGCCACTACCGGGAAAAAAGTTGATGGAACTGAATCGCCCCTCCCCAGTTTCGATTTTAAGAATTTTGGTTTGCGGATTGGAGGCCCCATTATTAAAGATAAACTTTTCTTCTTCACCAATATGGAGTTTGAAGACAGAACAGATCCTTTTTACACCTTCCCGGTAAGAAACGACAGAACCGTGGCCACTACCGGTAAAACTCAGGCCACTGCCGATGCTGATCCCGAATATGGATTGGAGGGTTTAAGGGATTTTTTGATTTCCAATTACAATTATAACCCGGGCGTCTATAAAAACTTTTCAAGGGCAACCAGCAGCAAGCGATATGTTGCCCGGTTAGACTATAACATTAACAAAAATCATAAACTCACCATTCGAGGCAATATTACCAATGCCTATCAAGACCAGTTCCCCAGCGGTTCAGGTGGTTTTGTAGGTGGCCCTGCCGGTGGCCGTGGTAATAGCAACAACGTGTTGTCTTTCTCCAGTTCTTTTTACCGGATAAACAACAACCAGACTTCCATTACCGGTGAACTCAATTCCACTTTGGGTGGAGGTAAGATGTCTAACAATCTCGTGGTGGGATACAGCGCCTTCCGCGATTTTCGGCAAAATGCCGGAGGGCTTGAGGTGCCAACCTTTCCCCTCGTTGATATTCTCGGCCCAAACGGAAACAACTTAACTACTTTCGGGCCCGACCCGTTCACTAAAAACAACAAGTTGGACCAGGATGTATATCAGATCAACGACTTTTTCTCTATTTACCTGAAGAGCCACACCCTTACTCTGGGTACAGCCAATGAAGTTTATACATTCAATAATGTTTTCACACAGGTAGTGAATGGCGTTTATCGCTACAACAGTTTGTCAGACTTTTATGCCGATGCCCAATCTGCAACAACAGGCACAGCGCGGCCTGCCCAATACACGGTTCAATATGTAGCGGTTGAAGGTGGCCCTGCTGCTACTGCTGCCAAGTGGTCGGCAGCGCAGTTCGGTTTCTTTGCCCAGGATGAATATACAGGGTTGAAGAATATTAAAATTACCGGAGGGTTAAGAGTGGATATACCCACTTACCTCACCGATCTTCCGGTAAACAATTATGTAAATAAGATTGACCTGAATGGCGAAAAGCTTCGTGTTGGCGGATGGCCTGTTGTTCGGCCGCTCTTCTCACCTCGCATTGGGTTTAACTGGGATGCCAAAGGCGACCGCAGTTTTCAAGTGCGAGGAGGAACAGGCGTGTTAACCGGCCGTATTCCTTTTGTTTGGCTCTCGAATGCCGTGAGCAATAACGGCCTTTATTTTGGCCAGTCGAATACCACCAACGTGCCATTTGATGTTACAGGCGATGGGTTCCCCTATAACTTCAGCACCACGCCTTACGTGGGCAACGAAACCCAATACTCAAACCTGGAAACCGGAACGCCTCCACTGATTACCAACCCGCTCGACAGGAATTATGGTCGCTCGGCTATTGTTCCCCAGGTGAACACGGTATCTAAGAACTTTAAATTTCCCCAGGTGTGGAGAAGTAATTTGGCCGTAGATAAGAAATTGCCTTTCGGGATGGTGGGCACTCTGGAATTCATCTACACTAAAGATATCAATGCGATTTTCATACGCGATGCAAACCTGGCTGCACCGGGGGCCACGTTGGCCGGTGACGGACGGCCACTGTTTGGTACCGTTCCTGGAGTGGCGGCAACAGACCGCACCATTATTTCAAACGACCGCAGAGTTAATGGCGACCTTGCCCAGGCTTACGTAATTGACAATACTAAAAAAGGTTATCAATGGAGCATTACCGGGCAGTTGAGAAAAAAGTTCACCAAAAACTTTGAGGCGACTGCTGCTTATACTTATACCGATTCCCGTGAGGTGAACGCGCAAAGTGGCTCCACCGCTGGCGGTACTTTTATCTCCCAATCCAATATCATCGGCCCAAATGCCCAGTATATGTCATACGCAGGAACCCTCACCCCTCATCGTGTAATTGCTTACGGAACTTATCGCTTAGAGTATGCGAAAAACTTTGGTACTACTCTTGGCTTTACGTATGAAGGCCGTTCCGGAAACAATTTCTCCTACACATACAGCGGTGACATCAATAGCGATGGCACGGCCGGTAATGATCTGATCTACATTCCGAAATCGCAAAGTGAGATTGTGTTGACCACTTCTGGCGCCACGGATAACAGAACTGTTGATGAAATCTGGCAGCAATTAGATGCCTTTATCAAGCAAGACAAATATCTCAATGATCACAGGGGTAAGTATGCCAATAAAAACGGGGCCATTGCTCCCTGGGTAAACCGGTTGAACCTTTCCCTTCTCCAGGATTTTTATTTCAACGTGAAAGGCAAACGCCACACGCTTCAACTTTCTGCCAACCTGGATAATGCTCTGAACATGCTAAGCTCAAAGTGGGGATTATTGAGAAATGCTTCCCGTACTCAGGTAATCCGTTTTCTGGGATATGAGCAACCACACACTGCAGCCACTACGGGTTCTCCGGTAGCCACCACAGGCCCATTGAACACCATTGGGTTACCCTGGGCAGCAACGACAGGTAAGCCGGTTTATGCCTTCGACCTGAATGGCACCGTTCCTCTATCTGAATCCTACATCCCCGACCAGGGTGCTGGCGGAAGATGGCAGTTGCAGTTTGGTATCCGTTATATTTTCTAATCTTAAAAGAATACTGACTATGAAATTTTCAATAAAGACATCCTTTATACTGGCGGCCCTGGCAATGGCCTGTGCCGACCCAGATGCTCCTTCACCGGTTCCTGCTTCAGCAGCCTCTAATCTAACCGCTGATGTTTCTTTCATCAATGCAGTGGCAGATGGCCCTGCAGGCGGGTTGGATTTTTATGTGAATAACAAAAAAATTGGAGACGCTAAAGTTTTCCTGAACGGAGTGGGGCACACAACATCAGCCATAACAACCAATGGTGTTGGTGCCAACACCAATTTCCGTGTCAAAGGAAACGGTGGGAACATTGGCGGGGTGCTTGGATCAAATGATCTGATTTACCGGGCTGGAAATAACAACAGCAACAATTTTGTGGCAACAGCAACCACTACTTCGGTTGTGTCTCGCTACACCCTCATTGCTCTTGATTCAATCAACCGCCCTGCACCGGTGCGGAAGTTGAATGCATTGGCCTTTGGGGATACAACCTTTTATAATAAAGCCAATGGCCAATATGTTTCTACAGTGGAGAGAAAAGCGATGTCTGTGGCTGACAGAGCGAATTTAGTTGCCATCGGAACCGTGCCGCTGGGAAGCAGCGATCCTGGTGGGCCCAGATTTTTATTGCTGACGGACACTTATCCGGCAACGATCGGAACGACCACCACCGAATCGGCCATCCGGTTTATTAACGTGTCGCCTAACGCTCCAAGTTTGTATGCCCGGTTGAAATGGATTTCCGGGACCGGAGTTACAACGATATATATAATAGCCAGCCCTGCCAGTTATATAATGGCCTTTCCGACCTTCACACCTTCGGTAGGATCACGGGCAACCGCATCAGCATTTACGCTAAGGGCAACCGCAGGCAATACTTACAACCTTGAGATTGCCACCGATGCTGCTTTTACAAGTATCATTTCAACTTCTGCCGGTTTGACTTTCACTACCGGCAAGGTTTATACCATCGTAGCGAGTGGTGTTTACGGTAAAACAGATTCCCGCAAATTGGCGGGAGGAGTTGTTCAGCAGAATTAATTATTAACCGAATTTGATCATGTTCAATATGAAAAATAAAACAATATTTAAAGGCGTTGCCCTTCTGGTTTTAGTTGCCATTGCCTTTGGCTGTGCCGATCAGTTTGAAGAGCCTGCTTCACCCAGTGGAACTACATTAGCCGATGTGGCTGATGCCAATGCCGAACTCGACATTTTTGTTGCAGCAATGAACAAGACTAACCTGCTTAGCTCGCTGGATAATGTAAACTCTGGAGATTACACTGCATTCGCCCCGCACGATAGCGCATTTGTTGTTTACTTTAAAACGCTAGCCATTCTCAATGCAGCGTTATACAATGAAGACAGCGTACTGTCCTACATCGCAAATAAGATGTCTCCCACTTCTGTGTTAACCATTGCCAGTTTGGCGAGCCGTCTTAATTATCATATCGTAAGCTCTAAAATCCCATCGTCTTCTATAACCACGGGCAACCGCTTCACCACGTTAAATGGCGCCCGCCTTTCGGCATCCAAAAGCGGTTCATATTATTTTCTGAATGCCAATGTTGCTTCGGGATCCAAAATAGTTATTGTCGATCTGGCGGCTTCAAACGGAACCGTTCACGTGGTTAATAAAGTGATGACTGCTGTGGCCACAGCCAGTGTAATTAGTTCGCTCGGCATGACTGTGAGCTACACCACCAACCCGCCTGGGGTTACAGTTCCGGCAACCGATGCAACGGATACGGATTATGATTTGTTTGCTATTGCCTTAAGGAAAACAGGCGTATGCTTAACCTTGCTGCCCAACGCATCTCCGCTTCCCGACTACACAGTATTCGCACCGCGGGATTTGCCTTTCAGAACGTACCTGGCCTCAAAAGATGCCAGCGTAACCAGCGAGGCAACTGCTGCAAATTATATAAACTCTATGTCGGGCCTCGTTCTATCTGACCTAACCAACCTGATTAAGTATCATATTGTGGCTGGGCGGTTTGTGTCCTTAGACTTGTCGAATGGGGTTGTGTTCAATACGTTGTACACGGGGAAATCCTTCACCATCGATACCAGTTCAGGAACAGCATTAATTGACGTAAACGCTACGAACACCAATCCTAAAATTGCGGCAGGGAATACCTTAACCAATGCAAGTGTGCTTCATGGCATTGATGGGGTGTTAAGGCCTAACTAAAAAATTACTCTCCATTTTTAAAGAGGCCTTCGGGCCTCTTTTTTATTCCAACTGTTTTACGATGGCTTCGAAGTCAAGCTCTTGCCAGTTTTCATGAACACGGGGGGACGCCAGGACCTCATCCATAATTTTCTTTTGCCTCCTCCCGATTTTCAAAGCTTCAGAATACCGGATGGTTTCATTGAAAGTAACCATCGAGTAAAGCGGAATCCATTTGTCCGGAAACAGTTGATGCAGTCGGGCTTCAATTTTTTTTCAGAGGATAAACTCCGGGTCGTCCACCAAATCGCGCATCTCAATAAAATTATCGAGGGCGAGTTGGGCAATGGCATCGGTATCGGGTTAATATAAGAATCCAAACAGCCACAGAGGAAGTCCGGTTGCCGGGAAAGGCACATCATCGCGAACCACAAAGCTATTTTTGATTGTTCTTATCTGAGTGTCCTGCTTATCTTTACCCCCAACCTCAAATGTCCATTTTTCATTTACAACAAAATCGCCATGACTGGGATAACGCACTGAATGGCTATTGGATAACTGGTTGAGAAAAAAAGTTTCGCGCAAGTTGCCTTTCTCAGGCATGCCAGGTGATATGGCAAAAGACAGATTGGTATTGTCTAAGTAAATTTTTTCCGGCTTTTGAAGGATAGCTACGCTAATGCCGGAGTGATAAAGTAATTTGATAAGCCTGGCCTCCTCCAGATAATATAGGTAGTTGCTTACACTGTTTCTATGGATGTTGCTTTTATTGGCCAGTGTAGAAAGGTTGGGCTTGAAGGGTACATTGGCCGAAAGAATGTACAATAACTGAAGCATTTTTTTGGCGTTCCTAATGTCAAAATCTTTTAACTCGGCCATGTCATATTCAACAATCAGGCGCGTCAATTGACTAAGCCTGTCGTGATAACCGGTCTCATCTTCTTTGAAGAATGGATAATAACCCCTAGCCAAATAGGTTTCAAAATATTTCATGGGTTTAAAGTTGCCAGGGAAGGTTTCTTTCCAATTTGACTTTTCGCTTAGTATTTCATCAAGGTCAAAAGGATTTAGATCTAAAACTTCGATATAGGCCAAATATTCCCGAAATGACAACCCTTGAAGTTCATACATCCTTGCCCTGCGGCTCAAGTCAGCCTCTTCTTTGGCAATATCAATGATGGAAGATCCGGTGAAGACAATGGTTAGGTCTGGGTTAAAATCGTACAGGTTTTTGATGTGCTTAGCCCAACCAGGATATTTGTGTACCTCATCCAGGAAAAGATATTGGCCTCCTTTTTTATGAAATGTCTCAGCCGTTTCAACCAGCGAATTGGTAGTAAAGTATAAATCGTCCAATGAAAAATAGGCGGCTTCATTGGACTGTTTTTTGAGTGATTTAAGTTTTTGCAGCATCAACGTGGTTTTTCCGGTCCCTCGCGAGCCTTTGATCCCAATTAACCTGTTCGACCAGTTGATTTGTTTATTAAGATATCGGGCAAAACTGGATTGTTCACGTTTAATCAGTTGTTCCGACTTTTCGAGAAGAGTGTTCATTGCACAATGAGATGTGCAAATATCTCATATTCCTGCATATTTAGATATGCAATATTGATTTGTTTATTCCAGCCTCTCTACAATTTCCTCACAGTCAATCCTCTCCCAATTTTCTGAAATTTGCGGTTTGGCCATCAACTCGTCCATAATGACTTTCTGCCTCCTCCCGATTTTCAAAGCTTCAGAATACCGAATGGTTTCATTGAAAGTCACCATCGAATAAAGCGGAATCCATTTGTCCGGAAAAAGTTGATGCAACCGGGCTTCAATTTTTTTTCGGAGGATAAACTCCGGGTCGGCAACCAGGTCGCGCATCTCAATAAAATTATCAAGGGCGAGTTGGGCAATGGCATCGGTATCGGGTTTTCGTTGGTTCTGAAATTCTGGCAACGCTTTTTCCCAATCGTCCTCGTATTGGTTGAGCAGATCGTTAAGAATTCGGCAATCTTCAAAACCGGCATTCATGCCCTGCCCGAAAAATGGAACGATGCCATGGGCTGCATCGCCAATCAAAAGGGAAGTCCCCCCTTCGGGGGTTTGGGGGCCTTTTACCCACGGCCAGCAGCGAACGGTGACTAATGAGGATGTAGGGTTGGAAAGAAAATCTTCCTCCAGGGTGGGCATAAGTGGAATAACATCTGGAAAGTATTTTCGAAAAAACAATTGAACATCTTCTTTGCTTTTGAGTTTGTCAAAAGAAATTTCTCCCTCGAAAGGAAAGAACAGGGTGCAGGTGAAACTTCCATCTGGATTAGGCAACGCAATAAGCATAAAACTTTCGCGAGGCCAGATGTGAAGAGCATGTATGGTCAACGGTCGACCGTCAACGGTCGACTGTTGATTGACAGCAGGAATAGTGAGTTCCTTATATCCATGTTCGATATAGGTTTGCGAGTAATCAAACCGGTCGCTTATCTGAAAGGCACTACGCACGGAAGAGTAAGCGCCATCGGCACCGATAATTAGTCCACAGTCTACAGTCCACAGTCCACTGTCCGCTGTCGACTGTCGACTGTGGACTGTGGACATTTTTAAAAGTGTGCTTCGCAAATCAACTGACTCAACTTCCTGATTAAAATGAATCTCTACCCCCAGCCTCTCCGCTTCATCCATCAAAACGATATTCAATCCGCTTCGTGAGATTGAGTTAATAAACTCCCCTTCTTTCCCGTAAGGTTGGAAATTCAATTGTCCATCAGCCGGGTGGATCATCCGGCCATGCATAGGGATAGCTGTTTTCCGAATGGCATCAGCAAGCCCAACTTCATGTAAGGCTTTGATGCCGCGGTTGCTCAGCGCCAAATTAATGGATCGCCCTCCGCCTGCATCTTGCTTTCGCATATCGCCTCTGCGTTCGAACAAAGAAACCGGGTAGCCCCGCTTCGCTAAGTAAATCGATAGCAGCGAACCGACTAACCCGGCTCCGACTATGGCAATATTTTTATTCTTCCCGGTCATGTTCTAATTGTATTGTCCAATTGGCTATGTGTATTTAAAAATTGTCGCGGTGGGCAAATAACATTCGACCCCTACGGGGCCGGTTTATTATTGTAATCCGATCTACAAAGATTTAATCCCTAGCGGGATTAATCAATAGGACAGGACTCCAGCGGAGTCCTATGTTTGTAGAGGGTGAATCAATAATGCTGAACGACCCGTAAGGGCCGAAATGTTAGGACGCGACAGTTTGAAATACCCCTTTACCTGATTGCCCATTGGCTCCCGATGTTTCGGGATTGTTCATTACTGTGTAAATTGGCAAAAAAATTCAAGCAGCAAAATTATGTTTACCGGAATTGTAGAAGCCGTAGGTAAGATCAGGGAGATTATCCCGGATAAAACTAACAAACATTTCCGAATGGAGAGCCCCATTAGCAACGAACTGAAGGTGGATCAAAGCGTATCGCACAACGGTGTTTGCCTAACGGTCACCAAGCTGGAGGGCAACACCCATTGGGTTACGGCTATTCATGAAACCCTGCAAAAATCCAACCTTGGTAATCTTCAGCCCTCCGAATTAGTTAACCTGGAACGCTGCATGAAAGCCGATGGCCGCTTCGATGGACACATCGTTCAAGGCCATGTAGATCAGACCGCTGTTTGCGAAAAAATAACCGATCAGGATGGAAGTTATGTCTATCGGTTTTCATTCGAGCCAACCGTCAATTCATTGCTCGTTGAGAAAGGCTCTATTTGTTTGAACGGTGTTAGTCTGACTTGTTTTCATTTAGGACAGAATTCGTTTGAGGTGGCCATCATTCCCTACACTTTGGAGAATACTACTTTTCGCTACTTGAAGGTTGGCGATGTGGTGAATCTGGAGTTTGATATTATCGGGAAGTATGTGAAGGCGTTAGTAGGGGGCAAGCAGTAAGCCGATAGTTTGATAATAGTTTTGTCAACAAAAAGGGCTTTCATAAACGCATGTAAATCCATCACGGTAGAATAAATGCCACCATAGCCGTTGCCACTGCCTGTATTCCAGTTAGAAAGGTTGATAATCTTACCGTTCTTGTATAGATCAAAATAACCTTCTGCAATTTGTTGTGTTGGCTTGTATAGTTGATTATTGTTCGCATAACTGATTATTTATTAAGAACGAACTCCTAGTGTCCTTAATATAGGTTAGCTTTCCAGGTAATCAAGTCATCAACAATCATGAAAAGACTATCCATCCTTCTTTTAGTTCTCCTTTCGGGTGGAATTCTGCTAATATCGTGTGGAAGTAACACTGAACCTAAACCTAAAGATTTACCAAGTGACGTAACCAACCCAACAACGGGAAGAATATGGATGGACCGAAACTTAGGCGCCAGCCAGGTGGCAACAAGCAGCACCGATGCAGCTTCGTATGGTGATTTATACCAGTGGGGTAGAGGAGCAGATGGGCATCAACTAAGAACATCCACAACCGCAAGTTCTCTATCAAGCACAAATGTACCGGGTATCGCAAATTTTATTCTATCCCCTGATTATCCTAACGATTGGCTCAGCCCGCAAAACGATAATTTATGGGAAGGAGTAAATGGAATAAATAACCCATGCCCGGCAGGTTATAGAATACCCACACAAGCTGAATGGAATGAAGAACGTGCGAGTTGGAGCAGCCTCGACCCGGCAGGTGCCTTCGCCTCGCCTCTTAAATTTCCTCAAGCAGGCCTTCGTGATGAGGGTGGTTCACTCTCATACGTTGGATCCGCTGGCACCTACTGGTCCAGCACCATTGGTGCCGCTTACGCTAGCAGCCTATTATTCTCCGATGATTATGCTTTCATGGTTGATTACTACCGTGCATACGGCTGTTGTGTTCGCTGTATTAAGGATTAGTCACTTTCGTCAACTAATCTTGTGCCCGGCCATGTGATTCCGTCCGGCCACCAGGACAAGAACTCGCTTCGAAAACCGCAGCCGTCATAAACAAATAACGTTAGCGCACATTTCAAATAATTTACAATATGAAAAAGACACTGATTATTGGTTTAATGATTTTGAGCAATTTGGTATTCGGGCAAATACCGGGAAAAACTATTGAGGGCCCTATAGTTTTATTCGACACCCTTACTGTTAAAAAAGGAGATATCATATATTTAGGAAAAGGCAGTGACCCGGAGACCGGTGATTTTATACACCTCTACGCACCTGCAAATAAAACAGCTAACACGCTCTATAACATATTTTCGGATGATAGTGATCTTAGTCATAAGGTGATTCCTCGAAGAAATTTAGATAAAGGATTTGCCGGTAAGCAATTAGTAGTCGAAAGTTTTGGCGAAATCACATCTAAAAAAAATGGTAATAGGATTGTAGGGGTTGGACATTCATTTGTTGAGGTGACAATAAGTCCCACAGTTAAAGAGAATGGTGATACGACCATAAGGGTTATTAGCAATCCATTAAAAATACCAGTACTCACTATCTTTGACTTTGAGCCAGCATTCAAATCGGGTGAGATAATTAAAATTAGAGCCCCTGAATTACCAGAGAAAGCACCGGTGGTGGAATTATTGTTTACACCATTTGCGATGACTAAAAAAGGTATTGAGCCTGTTGTTGTCCCTATCAAAAATTTAAGTAAAAATGAACTTTATAATAAGGCTATAAACTGGACCAAGTCATACTATAAGATTCCAAATCAAGTAACCATAACTAAAGTTTCTGATGTAACGATTAGTGTTAATGACATTGCAAAAAAAGTAAAGTTTGGTACAATGATGGCTTCCGATATTTTTATTGATCTACCTTATCTGTTCGCAGTTGATTTTACCGATAATGAAATTCGAATGACCTTTACGTTAGGTGGTAAAAATGGAGATATTACCGCTCAAAATGGAGAAGTTATAGCGAATATCTCCCCATCACGTATTTTTGATAAAAATGGAGAAGTGCGCAAAATGAGTCAGATTATTAAAGTAGAAGCTGAAAAGATAATGAATGATTTATCTTATGCTATGGTGGATTATTTAATGAAATAATCAACGACTCTACTGTCTCCGAAGGGTGTCCGCCCCGGTACCCTTCGGCCAGTCCACTCTTCAACAAAAACCCTGCTGGGT
The DNA here is from genome assembly GCA_043767095.1 of Bacteroidota bacterium. Lineage (GTDB taxonomy): Bacteria > Bacteroidota > Bacteroidia > Cytophagales > Cyclobacteriaceae > ELB16-189. The sequence goes on along the minus strand of JAYUHI010000323.1, from coordinate 8,623 downwards.
CCCGAAACGGAGACCCAGCGGAGACAAAAGAATTCATTTGAAGTGGTCACCATTCCTTATACCTGGGAGAACACCAACTTTCGAAGTTTGAAAGTTGGAGATCAAATGAATCTCGAGTTTGATATTATAGGGAAGTATGTGCAGGCTGTGGTTCACGGACGATAGTGCATAATTGTTTATTTTATGAAAGTACAGGAGCAAGCCGTTCGTGCCTCGTGCTGGTAGGTGATTTTAATTTGTAAATCCTATTGAATGCCTCCTGCGAAACTTTGAAATATTCTGAAAGAGCGCGAACCATTTCTTTTGATAATCCTTTTTTGTAATTCAGGATATCCGATACATAGCCTTTACTTACTTTAAGGATTTCCACAAGATCTTTGGCTTTCAATTTATGGTCTGCCATAAATGAGTGGAGCAATTGAACTGGATCTACCTCTTGGAACGTGTTATGTTCTTCATCCCACTTCTCAATAAGCAGTGTGAGTAAATCAATTTCATCTGATACTGCTTTGGACTTAGAATTGGCAAACGCTAGCTCCTCCAATATTGTGCAATACGATTTGTATTGAGGTTTGGTTTTGATGATTTTATACTTTAAGGTTTCCATATTGAAACTGATTAATAGCTATTTGTTGTGTACTGTTCGTTCATGTCGCAAAGTTCATCGTATTCTGTGTGGGTTCCGATCCAACAAACAAACAGATGTACTTGTCTTTCGCCAAACACATATTTACATATCATCCGGTAATTGTTCCCTCCTACATCAAAAACCACTCTGCTACTTGCCTTACCTAATAAATCGGCAGAATTATAGGTCTTTTTTATGTCACTGGGGATTTCCCAATCAGCATTTTTCAGTTTCTCCAGCCAACCTCCGAAAGAACTTCCACTCCTGGCATTTTTATGAACGTAATCTTCTAGCGTCTGTTTTTTTATCAGGTGGACTCTCATGAATTAAAACATAAATATAGGGTAAAAGTTCTCTAAAAGAGAACTTTAGGATAAATTAAAACATCAAAATTGTTGGTCTTAAGGGTAGCCTCCATTTAGTCTTGGGTATTCTTGGGTTATTTATTTATTTTTTAAATTCAGTTCCACAGTCCTTGCAGAAGTAAGTGTTATTTATGTTACTAAAAGGGATTGCAGACATAACCGAAATTACAATAGTTATTATTTTTTTTAGCCAAGTACTGGTCCCAAGGCCGTATGTAGTGAAATTCTCATTTGTCAGAAAGCAGGCAATACCCTCCCTCTCAAGCTTATCCTTGATAAAGTTAGCTTCATAGGAATTGTCACTGGTATGTACTTGGACAAATTGCATGACTGCCTACGGCCTATTGCCTATTTTTCTTTTTCTGAACAAGCCACCCAAAAAACTTAAACCCCGCCACTCCACTCAACACCCCCACTATTCCGCCAACCAGAATATCACCCGGGTAGTGAACGCCCAGGTATAAGCGTGTGTACGTCATGACTGCCGCCCAGGCAAAAACCAGGGCTATCCAACGGGTGCGGTCTTTTAAAAGCAACCACATAAACGTGGCGGTGCCAAACGTATTGGCCGCATGGCCGGAGGCAAAGCCGTACAGTCCTGCCCGATAAATCTCTCCCTTAGAATCCACTACCAAGTGCAGCAGGTTTTGCACCAAAGGGTCATGAGACGGGCGTAATCTTTGAAAAAATGGTTTCATGATGCTCGATGTAACTTGATCGGCTAATAATATGGTCAGAGCAACACCGGCCATGGCAAACCACGCATCGCGGCCAAGGTTTTTGAAAATCAGGTAGATGAACAGCAGGTAAAAGGGTGTCCAGAAAGCAATTTTGGTTATGATGAGCATGACAGGATCAAGCCAGTCGGCATGGAAACTGTTTATCCAGATGAGTAAGTCCTTGTCTATTTCTAAAATTGTATCCATTTTGGGGATAGTTATAGGTTGGCCTGACTTCAAACTTCAAAAATCATCAATCATTATTCGAAATTCAAATTTGAATTAACCTGCCTGCCGGCAGACAGGGAATAGCGATTAACGAATTGGAATGATGAAGCAGGCTTACATCTCAAATCAGCAATCATCATTCAAAATTCAAATTATCAACCAATCCCAACTTCCAGCACATGAACAAATACGATTTAGTAGTAATAGGCGGTGGCCCCTCGGGCTATGCCTCGGCCATGCGCGCCCTCGACTTTAAAAAGAAAATTTTGCTGGTGGAGAAAAACAGAGTGGGCGGGGCCGGTATCACGAATGGAGCCTTGTCTTCCAAAACCTGGTGGGAGATTTCGCGCGAAGCAGCCGCCTTCCGCAAAGGCCTGCAACGGTATAATATTCAGGCGCCCCCGGTTTCATTTAAAGAAGTGCAGGCTGAAGTGCGGCAAGCTATCCAAAGCAGAAAAGCCATGTTTGAAGATCACATGGAGGCCCTTCATAAAACCAACTACAACAATTTGCTCGAATACAAAATAGGTGAAGCCCGCCTGCTCACCCCTAATGAAGTTGAAATTACGAGCGGAGCAAAAAAGGAAGTGGTGTGGGCCGACAATATAATTCTGGCTACCGGCAGCCGGCCCCGCTATTTACCTGAACTCCCGATCGATGAAAAAATTGTGATGACGAGCGAAGGCATAGAAGACATGGATGATTTCCCCGAGAGCATGGTGATTGTAGGGGCCGGGGTAATTGGTTGCGAGTATGCCACCATCTTCAGCGGGTTTGGCCGCACCAAAGTGCACCTGATTGACAAAGGAGATCGCATTCTTCCGTTCGAAGACCCCGATGTCGTGCGAATCATTGAGCGCAACATGGATAACAGTGGCGTACTCATTCACCGCAACTCACGATTGGTAAAAATGAAAATCGTTAATGGCCGCGTGGAATATGAGTTAGAATATACCGATGGAAGCCGGGAGATTTTTAATGTAGAGAAAGCCTTGGTTTCCGTTGGCCGGATTCCCAACTACGAAGACTTATGGAGCGATAAAGTGGGAATCAACGTTACCACCAAGGGAATTGAAAACACAGAAACACAAACCAATATCAAAAATATTTATGCTGTGGGCGATATCACAGCCGACATCTCCCTGGTAAATGTGGGCGAGCTGGAAGGCCGTTATGCCGTTGAATTAATTTTCGGAAAACCGGAACGAAAACTGGTTTACGAAAACATCAGCACCATTATGTTTCTGAACCCCGAGGTAGCAGGCGTTGGGTTGAATGAAACAAGGGCTAAAGAAGAAAAAGTTGATTATAAAGTTGTGACGCTTGAATACAGCACCATCGCACGTGCTATCGCCAAGCGAAACACGCAAGGCTTTATTAAACTACTGGTGACCAACGATGACAAAATGAAAATTCTGGGCATGAAGGTGGTAGGCCATCATGCGTCAAGCGCCATTCAGGCGGTGGCCGTATTAATTTCCATGGATAAAGGAATTGAAGAACTGGCCGAATGTGTGCATCCGCACCCTTCTATCACCGAAGGTATTCAGGAATGTGTGCGCATGCTCATGGGTAAATCGCTGTTCAAGCCCGCGGCTCTTGCAGGAAAACTCTCCTGCAAGAGTTGCGTGGGAGGCAAGTATCAGGATATTGTTTTTTAAAAAATTCCGGAAGGCTGACGGCTGAATGACCGCTGTTTTGATACCGGGCCGTATGACATTTGTCAAAGGGTGCATTTAGAATTGCCACGACTTAACATTCGGGGCTGACTAAAAGTACTTTGCTTGTCAGGTTGAGCTTGTCGAAACCTTCTCTGGGTTTAAATTCGCCTTCGACAGGCTCAGGCTGACACCTGATTTCACCTTTTTAGTCAACCCCGTTTAGCATTATTGATTCGCCCGCTACAAACATAGGACTCCTCTGGAGTCTTGTTATTTAATAATCCGATTAGGGATTTAATCTTTGTAGAATGGATTACCGTAATAAAACCGACCCGTAGGGGTCGAATGTTTATTTTGTCAACTGCGACAATGTGAAATGCATCCGGCATCGTACATCTCCTAAAAATGATGTATTTTTGATTAATGAAATCAATCCTCCTTTTCTGTTTTGGGATGGCTTTTCTACCTGTTTTTACTCAGGATGTTAAAGTAGATTACGATAAAACTAAAGATTACAGCGCGTACAAAACTTTCCGGTTTGGCGAGAGTGAGATCATCACTCCAAAGGAGAAGAAACTCATCAGCGATGCCACCCTGGATAAAATGATCAAAAGCGCCATCATAAAAGAGTTAGGCGCAAAGGGACTTACACAAAACGACTCGGTTGGGCAATTGCTTATCACCTATGTGGCTGGAAGTTTTGAACGCTCAGAGTCGCAAAGGATAGGGCCATTGGCCCAGACACCTGGCTCAACCGCCCAAACCTGGTCGCATGATTATTCTTCGGGCGAGTTGATTATTGATTTGAACGACAGTAAAAGCAACAAACTGATCTGGCGCATCAACAGTCAAACCAACACCACCACGCCAGAGGCGCTGCAAAACATTGAACAAATTGTGGCTAAGGGATTAAAAAAATTCGGAGTGAAGCCCAAAGTGAAGAAGAAATAATGAAGAACCTCACCCCCGGCCCCTCTCCAAAGGAGAGGGGTGACCCACAGTTGAAATTTCTGCTCTTCGTTAATTCAGGTGTACTTCATGAATGAAACTTAGGCCCGGCATGTACAAACTAATTTTCCGGCCTTTTCTTTTTCTGTTCGATCCGGAGGCCATTCATCACTTTACCTTTAGGTTTTTAAAAATTGTTTTCCAGATTCCCGGAGTAAAAAATTTAGTGTCAGGTTATTTTTCAATAAAGCAGCCTTCGCTGAGGCGGAAGGTTTTTGGAATTGAGTTTGAAAACCCCGTTGGTCTGGCGGCAGGCTTTGATAAAGATGCCAAATTGATTGATGAATTGGCCTGCTTTGGTTTTGGATTTATTGAAATCGGCACCATCACTCCCAATCCCCAAGCCGGTAACGACAAGCCAAGGTTATTTCGCCTTCCGGCTGATGGTGGTATAATCAACCGCATGGGTTTTAATAATGAAGGTGCCATAGCCGCAGTTGAACGCCTTAAGAAAAGGAAATCGAAAATAATTGTGGGTGGGAACATTGGTAAGAATAAAAGCACACCGAATGAACAAGCAATCGATGATTATGCCAGTTGTTTTGAAACACTTTATCCTTACGTGGATTATTTTGTGGTGAACGTCAGTTCCCCCAATACTCCCGGCCTTCGTGAGTTGCAGGAAAAGGAACCACTCCGGAAACTTTTATCGTATGTAAAGTCGCTTAGCCTGAGCAAAGAAAAGCCAAAGCCCATCTTGTTGAAAATCGCCCCCGACTTATCGAATGAGCAATTAGATGATGTGGTTGAAATTCTTAAAGAAACTAAAACCGATGGGATCATCGCCACGAACACAACCATCAGCCGGGAAAATTTAGTTACGGATAAAAATCAAATCGAAAAAATTGGTCCTGGGGGATTGAGCGGAAAGCCATTGGCAAAAAGATCAACAGAAGTGATTCAGTACCTGCGTATAAAACTTGGAAAGGATTTCCCAATCATTGGAGTGGGTGGGATTATGAGTCCGGCTGATGCTCTCGAAAAAATCGAAGCCGGTGCAGATTTGGTCCAGATTTACACGGGGTTTATTTACGAAGGGCCGGGGGTTGTGGGGAGGATTAATAAGGCGCTGATCGGAAATAAAAATTCGCAGGCAAACCGGCCACTATAGTTTCTCCAGGAGCACAAGGAACTCTTCGGGTTTAACGTCAATCTCCTTCAGAATTTTGTGAATCAAAGGCCTTCCTAAATCTCTTCCGGGATGATGGGGCAGTGTTGTATAACGTCCATCTGGGTGTTTGTAATAGGCATGACTGCCTTTCTGACGAGCGAAAATAAAGCCGAGTCCAACAAGAATCTTTTCAAATTTTTTAGAATCAATAATGGGTAGTCTGCTCATGAGAAATAACTATTTGAGCAAAGCAGCGGGCATTTCGTGAATAGTCAGGATGGGAATTTTTTAAATCTACAAATCAACCATAACTTGTTGAGTGCCAATAAACTCAGACTGTATTTTCTCCAAATCATTTTCTGCTAATTCCTCCAGGCATAGCGCGGTAACTTCCTCCAAGTTTTTATGCAGTTCATCTAATGTCACAGCTTGCGTGTGGGCACCAGGGAGGGATGGGATGTAGCCAATATAAAGTCCCGTTTCAGGGTCTCTTTCAATGTGGGCCGTAAAAGTGAATTTGCCTTTCATGGCAGCTAAGTTAAGACTTTTATCAGGACCTGTTTGAATATTGCTACAATTCAATTTCCATAGATAAGAATTTTTGACTTGTCGATATTGTGTTCACAGAACCAAATGAGTGGAAGCTTTTAACCTTGATTTTAGTCAACACACAATTGGTCAAAAGGCCTGAAAACCCATTTTTCGGATATTGACTATCACTTGTTTTTGGATACATTTATATGCGTTTTTACGCGCATTCACTTTTTCTGTATGCCTATGCGCCTTATCTTGCCATTCCTCTCCTGCCTTTGCCTTATTGGCAAGGGGCAAAACATAACAACCCTTCCTCCTACCCAGCAGGGAAACGAGGTTGTTGTGAGTTACCAGCTCGATGGTGAAAAGGGGAAAGCTTATACTGTCTCAATGTATTCTTCCAGTAACAATTTCACATCACCTCTTCGACTGGTAGATGGTGATGTGGGAGCTAAACGTGTGCTTCCGGGTGCCAACAAAACAATCAGATGGCGGGTGCAGGATGAGTTAAAAAAATTTGATGGCGATATTTCATTTGAAATCCGGGCAGTACTGGCAGCCCCGCTTTTTTCCAAGATCACTCCCTCGGCAACCAAAGTAAAAAGAGGGAAAGAAATCACCATCACCTGGACAGGCGGCAACCCACGGGATGAAATGGTAGTAGAGTTAATCAATGGCGACAAGCATATAACAGCCGGCACGTTGCCCAACAATGGCAGTTTACTTTTTTCAGTATCGAAAAAAATGAAAACCGGAAAATATAAAATTCAACTCAGCCAGGCGGGTGAGTGGACAAGTGCGGATGGTTTTGCTATTAAGCCCAAGATACCCTTTGCATTTAAAGTCCTGCCGGCAGTGGTGGTAGGAGTTGTGATTGCATTATTGCCAAAGCCAGTAGATAATAAATTTCCAGAACCCCCGGATTTGACGAATTGAATTAGGCGTTGAGCAAATACTGACTATCACAGTTTTATTGAAGCTGGAAAACTGGAAAGACAATTCAGCAGGCATAATGAGAATTTTAAAAGTAGTTTCTTCAATGCCTGAAAGAGTTGCTCCATCCGCAAACAAAGCCGATGTAAGATTGGGTTCAAAATCAAAAGGCTGATAATAAATTAAATTTTTGGAAAGTAATATGAACCGTTCAATAGAATGAAAAGAAGAGTAAAACAGATTTTTGGTTTTGTTTTTTGGGGATGTGTATTATGGGCAGGGTCTGCCTATGCTCAGCCAACAACACAAGCGAGTAATATTACCATTGCCCCAGTTAGCGGAAGCACTACTTCCTTGCAATTTTCATGGACCAATGGCAATGGAGCTAACCGTGTTGTTATTATTCGAAATTCTACTGGCACGTACACTCCACCAAACGGGGCAACGCAGGCTGTAATCGGATCTACCTTTCCACCCGATGGAGGAGCTGGTGATCTTGATGCCGATGGTGGTGACATTGCCGCATGCGTCTATAATAGCTCGGGTTCATCGGTGATAGTTTCAGGGCTTACGGCCAATACTGCTTACACCCTTCAGGTCTATGAATACGATGGATCGGCTGCAACAACTGTTTACAATTTTTCCTCCAGTACAAATAATCCAATTAACCTTAGATATTTTATCACCACTAATGTGTGGACGGTGCCATCCGGTATTACAAGTGCAAACGTTCAAGCTTGGGGTGCCGGTGGTGCTGGTGGAGGAAACAATAGCACGGCAGGTAGAGGAGGAGGCGGTGGCGCTGGTGGTTCGTACACTCAATCCATGGCAACAGTTACTCCATTTGAGGGAATAAACGTAAACGTTGGAGTAGGTGGTGGAGGAATACCAGCATCAAACGGAAACCCAGGGGGGAACTCTACATTTTCTTCCGGTACCCCTGTGACCGCTAATGGAGGAGGCGGAGGATTAATGGGAGATAACAATGATAGAACTGGCAATGGCGCACTTTTCTCTTTTGGCGGAACTTTCAATGGCGGTGGCGGAGCAGAAGCTCCACCTAATGGCACAACTGGTACTAATGCCACTGGAAGTGGTGGCGGTGGCGGAGGTGCTGGTGCACAGGGAGCTGGAGGAAATGCATTCACCATGACAGGCGGAGCAGGGGGAAGTGGAGGAGGAGGAATTGGGGCGAATGGACGTTCATCCAGTGGAGATGGTAACCCCGGAACATTTCCGGGTGGTGGTGGTAGTGGCTCGTACACAACAACGAATCTGGCCAGAATGGGAGGCACTGGAGCCAATGGTTTGGTTATCGTTTCATATTCAATACTCGATGTAACAGCACCTACAGCAACAATAATCCGTGAACCGGCAACAGTAAACTCCTATACTAATGCTGCATCGGTTCAATTTAAAGTTACCTTCAGCGAGGC
>JAYUHI010000322.1:0-1653 GCA_043767095.1 Bacteroidota bacterium | reverse complement strand
GGTAACGGAAATTAATTCCATCAGCAGCCATCACCTCAGCTCCTGCGCGCGAGGCTTCTAAGAGAAAGGCATTACCATAATCAAAAAAGTAAGTTCCCCTTGCCGCATGTTCGTTTATAGCGTTGACATGCCTGATTAAGGATTCTTTGACTAAAGCCTTAAATTCATTTGGTGAGTCAACCATAATCTTGTTGCCTTGATCGTAAGTCAAACCGGCCGGATAGTATCCGCCTGCCCACGGATTGTGCAGCGAAGTTTGGTCTGAACCCATATCCACATAAATATTCTCCTCAAGAAACTTTTCCCACACCTCAACTATGTTGCCTTGATATGCAATCGAGACAATCTCTTTTTTTTCCTTAGCTTTTTTTACGCGCGAACTCAACGTATCCAAATCATAACAAACCTCGTCCACCCATCCCTGGCTGTGCCTTTTTTCAGTTGCTCTTGCATTGACTTCAGCCACCACAGTTATGCACCCGGCAATGTTTCCGGCTTTCGGTTGGGCTCCACTCATGCCGCCCAGGCCGCTTGTCAGAAAGATTTTACCTGCCAACCCTTCACCCGATTTTGAAATCTTTCTTCCGGCATTTAGTATCGTGATGTTCGTTCCGTGAACGATTCCTTGTGGGCCAATGTACATGTAGGAGCCGGCAGTCATCTGGCCATATTGTGTTACACCCAGAGCATTATATTTTTCCCAATCGTCCTGCTTTGAATAATTGGGTATCATCATACCGTTGGTGACTACAACTCGAGGCGCATCAGGCGAGGAAGGAAACAATCCCATTGGGTGACCGCTGTACATGTGAAGTGTTTGGTTGTCCTTCATGCTGGCCAAATACTGCATGGTCAATACATATTGAGCCCAATTCTGAAACACTGCCCCGTTGCCCCCATAGGTAATTAATTCATGAGGATGCTGGGCAACTGCCGGGTCGAGATTATTTTGAATCATGAGCATGATGGCGCCTGCCTGCAAAACCTGGAAAGGATATTCTTCTAAAGCCCGTGCTTTCATTTCATAATCGGGACGGAAACGGTACATATAAATTCTTCCGTGCTTTATCAACTCCTTATAAAATTCAGGACCCAACACTTCATGATGTTTGGGATGAAAATAGCGGAGCGCATTTTTCAAGGCCAACCGCTTTTCTTCAATGGAAAGAATATCTTTTCTTTTTGGGGCGTGACTGACACTTAAATCAAGTTCCTTTGACGGTGGCAATTGATCGGGTATGCCCAACAGTATTTGTTCTTTGAAGTTTAAGCTCATGCCTTAGGTTGGAAATCGCGGGAAGTAAAATTATTTTTAGTGAATTCATACCCGATGTCGAAGATCTCATAGGCTTTACCAATCTCAAAGCCCGATATTTTACTCAGCCCGGCCGGCTCAATAAATACATCGCAAAGCGACCGGCTCAGTTGGGTGTTGGTGTTGATGGCCATGAGTAAAGTTCGCTCCACAACAAGTTTAATATTTTTTGGATCAAAGTCAGTCCCGATAGGGTTGCAATTTACGCCAATAATAAAGTCACATGAGTTCCGGATAGGTTTCACTGGCAGGTTATCCAGCACGCCACCATCCACATAAATATTTCCATTAATAGCTACCGGAGCGAAAATAGCCGGCACACAAGACGATGCCATGAT
>JAYUHI010000321.1:0-9648 GCA_043767095.1 Bacteroidota bacterium | reverse complement strand
ACAATATCAGGAAAAATACAAAGCAGCTAAAATTGCCTATCTGGAAAGAAAACTTGTACAATTGAAGCAAGCCGCCTAAGCGAGTTATATAGAAGGTTTAAAGGCGCATCCGGTTTTCGATATAGGAAGGTTAGGCAAAACATTGTCGTAGCCTGCTCAGGTTGAATTTGAAAATGCCCTTCTTGATTTAACTGAGCAAAAGACTTTAACAACTTTCCTATCTTAGCCCGATGATTGAAGATTTTTCCGGCAGGTGGGAAAAACGCTGGCACCCGCTTCGTGAGGAGTGGATTGTTTACTCAGCCCATCGCAATGCCCGTCCGTGGCAAGGGGCCGAAAAAATAAAAGCAAAAGAATCTGCACCATTCGATCCTTCTTGTTACCTGTGCCCAGGAAATAAAAGGGTGAACGGAAAAGCAAATCCTGACTATGCGGATGTATTTGTTTTTGAAAATGATCATCCCGTGGTAAGCAGCGAAGCACCCGAACTGAATTTTCTAAGCAATGGACTTTACAAAAAAGGCAAGGCAGGGGGAGTCGCCAAAGTAATTTGTTATGACCCCCGGCATAATGTATCACTTTCGCAAATGAAACTGGAAAGGGTGGCCAACGTGTTTCAGACCTTTCAATCTGAAACCAAGGCGTTGGTTAACTGGAACGAAATTGTTTCGGTTCTGATTTTCGAAAACAAGGGCGAGGCTGTGGGTGTCAGCAATCCGCATCCGCACTGTCAACTCTATGCTACCGATTTTCCGTTGAAAAATGTGGAGCAGCAAATGGCGGTTGCCGGTCGGTATCAATCGGAGTTCGGGCAGAATATTTTTAGCACCATTATTGAGCGCGAGCAAAAAGAAGGAGTTCGGATCGTGGCGGAAAATGAATCGGCAATCGCTTTCATTCCATTCTTCGCGCGTTACGCCTACGAGGTGATGATCTTCCCCAAAAAACCACATCAAACTTTAATTACACTTTCGCCCAATGAGTTGGCCGGCCTCGCGTCCGTTTTCCACACGGTGATTCGAAAATTCGATATGAACTATCAAATGGATTTTCCTTACGTGATGGCGGTTATGCAGGCGCCTATCGATGGAAAAGAGTATCCGGAATTCCGGATGCACATTTGGCTTCAACCACCCTATCGTCAGCCCGGTTTAATAAAATATCTGGCAGGACCAGAAATTGGCGCTGGTAATTTCATGGCTGATACTATGCCCGAAGAAAAAGCGGCCGAACTTCGTGCCATTGATGTGAGGAAATATAACTGGGAGAAATAAAGGTAGACGCAAATTGAGTGCAAATTCTACATTCAATAGAGAGGCCCCCCTCTCCCGCGGGAGAGGGGCCGGCCTGCCTGCCGGACAGGCAGGGGGTGAGGTTTTTACTGCTTCTTCCCCTGGCCGGCTTGATGTTATGGGTGGCTTTGCCGATTACTCGGGGTCACTTGTGTTGCAGATGCCCATCTCCAATGACACAACAGTAAGCATAAAACTTAGAAATGATTTTATCTGTCGGTTGATCAGTCATCTTCCCGATGGAAAACAAGAAACAACTTTCGATTACAGAATCCTGGAACATTCCAATTACCAAACCGCGCATCAGGCGCTAACAAAAGATTCCAAAAAAAGTTGGATCGCCTATGTTATTGGTTGTGCTTTTACCTTAGAGCAGGCGAAAAGAATTGATTTTAAAGGAGCTGATTTTTCTATCCAATCGAATATCCCTTTAGGCAAAGGCGTTTCATCAAGCGCTGCTTTAGAAGTGGCCACTATGAAAGCCCTGGCTGCTGCTTTTGGTATTTCATTTTCGCGAACAGAATTGCCCACTCTGGCGCAACGAGTTGAAAACCAAATTGTGGGTGCGCCATGCGGGCTGATGGATCAACTCACATCTTATTTCGGAAAGTCTGGTTATTTGCTCCCCATCACTTGTCAGCCTGATATTTTACATCAGCCGATAAGTATCCCAAACGAAATTCAATTTATAGGAATCGATAGTGGAGTCAGGCATGCTGTTTCGGGATCATCTTACACCGATGTTCGATGTGCTGCGTTTATGGGCTACAGCATTATAGCCAAACATTTGGGTTTGTCTGCGAAAGATATAATTCATGCCCGTGAATCGGGCGACAGGAAATCATTGCCTTATCAAGGTTATTTAAGCAATATCTCACCAGAGGAATTCGAGCGATCTTTCAAAAAAATTCTTCCTGAAAAAATCAGGGGGAAAGATTTCATCAGTCAAAATCAAAACACAATCGATCCTGCAACACGAGTTAAGGAAGATAACGACTATGCTGTATTCAATTGCACGGCACATCCCATTTATGAAAATGCCCGGGTCGTTAAGTTTATGGAAGCCATCCGTTCAATAAACAAAAACGGAAATGATCATAAGCAACTACAAACGCTTGGTGAACTGATTCATGAATCCCACACCGGTTATTCAAACTGCGGACTAGGTTCGGAACGTACAGATGAAATTGTGGAAATAGCTAAAGAATATTCAACACATGGAATCTTTGGCGCCAAGATAACAGGAGGCGGCAGTGGCGGAGCGGTGTGTCTGCTGGCTGTTGGGGATGAAGGAATCCAATCAGCAAAAAAAATCCATCGAATGATGGAGGAAAGGTATCGAACTGAACTTTCTCTCTTTGTCACCGGGTCCCCCGTCTGACCGATTCATCCGGGCGGGCAGTCGCCAGTTACCGGCAACCGGTAACTGGTAACCGGCAACTGATTTCACATTTTCCGAATCCGTCCGCTTCCCGAAGAATGGCTGTTCACCTGAGAAGGGTTTCCTTTGTAAGTGATTGTGCCGCTACCACTGATGTTAGCATCTAAAGAAGTTTTCACATTAATTTCAACATCACCTGAACCAGAAATTCGAACATCGCACTTGTCCACAACTAAATCCCCGGCCAGTACTTTGCCCGATCCGCTGATGGTTGACTTGATCTCATTGGCTGAACCACTGGCCATAAACCTTCCCGAACCGGAAATACCCACTTCGGCCAAACCATTGATATAGCCATCGAAAGAAATTTTTCCAGAACCACTGATGTCGCTTTCCAGGTTTCTCATTTTTCCTTTCAGATTTAAATCACCGGAGCCCGAAACATTGGCATCCACATCGCCTGCCTCAATTTCTGCAGTCAGGTTTCCGGAACCGCTCACCTTCAATTCCATATTGCCGCCCGTTAGTTTTGATTGCGCAATTAAATCTCCGGAACCGCTCACATAAACACCTTCCACCTCTCTGATGGAAACATAAGCGGTGATTTTATCATCGTCCCAATCGCGCCAGCTAAACCATTTGTTTTCATCCTTGAGACCTATGACCAATTTTCCGCCATCTACTGTAGCCTCTATTTTAGAAAGAACTTCGGGATCGCCCTCCAACTCAACTGAGTTAGTTGATCCCTGCTTTAAATAAAGTTTACCGGGCATTCTGAATGACACTTTCGTGAAAGCGGAGACATTTCTTTTCTCGCGGGTTTGGGCAACGCCAGCCAACACAAACGCCAGCAAGAGGACAGTGATAGAAATCTTTTTCATGGCTTAGTTAATTTTGGGTTATCTATTTTATTTAACTGAAACATTGGACAACTGACATTTGATTACAATGGTTGCGCCAAGTGGGCAGTTTGATTTCCTTTGAGACGCAATAAAGGCGCCTGCCGTTTCAAAATGACAGAATCTTTTTTCACGATTGCCCAACCCACCAGCGGTTTGCACAAAAACAAAGGGAGCAAATTCCTTGCTTTCGCACACCCTGTGACCGATTCCGAACAAATCAAAGAAATTTTGAAGCAAAACTGAGTAACGAAAAAGGGGCTCATCGCCCCCAGTCTGAGAAATCTAATTTCTTACTTCGCCTTATTCACCACTGCTTCAAAAGCTGCGGGATGGTTCATCGCCAGATCGGCCAACACTTTCCGGTTCAAATCAATCTTGGCTTTCTTCAACTTGCCCATCAATTCGGAATACGACATATCGAACAAACGCGCACCGGCATTGATCCGCTGAATCCATAACGCACGGAAGTCGCGCTTGCGGGCTTTGCGGTCGCGGTAAGCGTAGCCAAGTCCTTTCTCGACTTTGTTCTTGGCAACAGTCCAAACATTTTTTCCACGGCCAAAATAACCTTTGGCCAACTCAAGCGTGCGCTTTCTTTTCGCACGCGATGCAACATGATTTACTGAACGTGGCATAGCACTTTTCTTTTTTTTTGATTGACTAGGCGCCACGCGATTCGCGTGAACTTTAAGCCTGCAACCGGGTTAAACATATTCCGGAGTTTAAGGTATCCGGATAAAACCAGAGTCGTTATTCGTTGCTCGTTATTCGTTGCTCGGTTCCATCCGAACAACCATCAACGAACAACCATCAACGATTCTATACTAAATAAGGAAGCATGTGTTTAATATTCCCCTCGTCAACTTTTTTAACGGTGGTCTTATGTCTCAGTCTCCTCTTTTGTTTCGTTTCTTTTTTAGTCAGGATGTGGCGCTTGTAGGCTCTTGCCCTTTTAATCTTACCACTGCCGGTAATCTTAAATCTTTTTTTGGCCCCTGACTTTGTTTTTAACTTCGGCATTTTATTTATTCGTTTTCGTTATTTCCCTATTCGCCATAGCTTAAGCGAAGGCGGATTATTACCATTTACTTCTTTCCCTTAGGCGTCAGCATCATAAACATGCGCTTACCTTCCAGGTGCGGCATGTCTTCTACTTTGCCGTAATCTTCGAGAGCCTGGGCAAACTTCAACAATAGAATTTCCCCACGCTCCTTGTACACAATGGCCCGGCCAACAAAGTGTACATAGGCCTTTACCTTCGAGCCCTCGCCTAAAAAATTTACGGCATGCTTAACCTTAAAATTAAAATCATGCACATCGGTATTGGGCCCAAACCGGATTTCCTTAACCACCGTTTTTTGAGCGTTGGCCTTGATCTCCTTCTGTTTCTTTTTCTGCTCGTATTTAAACTTCGAGTAGTCGACCACCTTGCAAACGGGTGGGTCGGCATTGGGTGAAATCTCAACTAAATCCAGGCCCTGCTCCTGTGCAATTTTTATGGCTGCATGAATAGGGTAAACATCAATCTTGACGTTTTCGCCAACCACCCTCACTTTGGGGGCTGTAATCCTCTCGTTTACACGGAAAGGTTCTTCAACTACTCTTCTAAATCCTCCCCTGATAAAGGGTCTCGGACGATTGCTACCGGGTATAAATGCCACTCGCTGGGTTTAATTTCTTAAAAGGCTGCAAATATCGGGAAATTATTGACTTAGCAAAGCGGGGGTTTTAGATAAAAATAGGATGTTTTGGGCGTGCGCCCGGTTCACCCAAGTCAGCCCTCATCCAACTGCGGTCGTACGTTCTATTGCAAGTCCTCGCCTCCACACAAATGACCTGGGCTTCTCATTTCAATCCCTTAGGCGAGATAATCTGTTAGGGAACTCCAATCAAATCCTGACATTGACAATAGATATACACTCAAAATCACATTTAAGATAAGTCCAACACCATGAGCAAAAAACTTTTCCCACATTCCAGTTCTCCTAATTATAAGGACAATAATGTCTGTAAGTAGCCAAGTCAAACCAAAGAAAATTACAAACAATTCTATTAGAAATGGCATGGGGGCAGTATGCGAGTTGGCGAATCCGAAAACAACTCCGCTCAAAACAGTAAAACCAATTGCGATTAAATAAAATCCCCAAATAAATTTAGTGTCCTTAAACATTTTCCTTCGGTTATTAAATTGTTCGAGATTCTTACTAATTTTAAAATGCAAAACGGGGAATTAGGCTAATGAGACCCTATCCCCGTATTTGGAAATAAGGGGTTGATGAGTAGCTAAGCTCGCCCCTTTTTTCATTTACAAAGTACTTTGTTTTTTAGTCTGCTAACAATTGAATAAATAACAACTTATTAACAATTAAACTCAACAAATGTGGATTTCTTTTCGAAAAGGTTGAAAAAAAGTATTCTCGCGCTTCTATTTTACTTTAACTATGGCTTTGTGGAAATGTTAATAGGTTCTTAAAAGATTCTCAGATTACATATCTGAAGCCCTTGTCGGTGATCTTCACTGTTCTTCACCGACAATAAAACATTATCAAACTTGTTGTTGAAGAGTCCCCATTTGTGCGCGGAAGTTCTTCCCTTGCCATCCTAAATTACTCAACCTCGCCAAGCCAACTCTTTGCAGGATCGCGATACGTGTTGATTACAGCATAAATAATAACTGCCTCATTGACCTCATCAACTTCATAGTGGATCATATACGGAAATTTCTTTACTGGCAAACACCTGAAATTGCCATATCACCCGGTAAAAAGGATTTCGCTTTAAGGTTTCAAAGGAATGAAAAACGGATTGATTGAACCGAATTCCTAAACCTTGAACCTTACCCTCATAATAAGCAAAACCTTCCTGAATATCGAGTAAGGCTCGATTCTCAATCCTGATTTTGTAAAGAGACATTAATTAACCTTAAACTGGTGTTTAACTTCATCCCAGTTTTTGAAAGATTCGGGTGTGGAAGTTTGTTTCCTTTCCCTTACCAGTTTTTTATGATCTTCAGGGATGGAAAAATCATCAATGGCAACAAAATCTATGCTATTCAATAACTCAACAAAGAAATCATATTTCTCTTCGGGTACGGAAAGTGTAATCTGTTTCATGACTTTGTTTTGTGCAATTTAAACAAGTTTCAATTAATTCCTTTAGCCAATTCAGCCTTCGACAGGCTCAGGCTGACACACTACCCCGGCACCGCGCACTCCTCCGCAAACTTCATAGCAAACTCCTCCAAGCCCATCACCCCCTGATCACCTGAACCATGTTTACGCACTGCCACGTTGTTTTCGGCTGCTTCCTTCTCTCCTACAATTAGCATGTAGGGCACTTTGGTAACTTCGGCATCGCGGATTTTGCGGCCGATCTTCTCATCACGGTCGTCTAAGAATCCACGGATGTCTTTCAGTTTTAATTCATCTAAAACTTGCTGAGCATATCCGTTGAAGCGTTCGGAAATAGGGAGCACAGCAATCTGATCAGGCGAAAGCCACAACGGAAAATTGCCGGCACAATGCTCAATCAATACGGCAACAAATCTTTCCAGCGAACCAAAAGGTGCACGGTGAATCATCACCGGCCTGTGCTTTTGATTATCGGCTCCAACATATTCCAACTCAAACCGCTCCGGCAAACTATAATCCACCTGGATGGTTCCCAACTGCCAGCTTCTTCCCAGCGCATCGCGCACCATGAAGTCGAGCTTGGGTCCGTAGAAGGCTGCTTCGCCAATTACTACAACTGTCTTCAAACCTTTCTCATCGGCAGCTTCCTGAATCTCGCGCTCGGCCTTGTCCCACAGCTCATCATTGCCAATATATTTTTCTTTGTTCGTTTTATCGCGAAGGGAAACCTGGGCGGTGTAGTTTTCAAATCCCAGCGACTTAAAAACGTATAGCACCAAGTCAATCACTGCCTTGAATTCTTCTTTTACCTGATCAGGCCGGCAGAAAATATGGGCATCGTCTTGAGTGAAGCCCCGCACGCGGGTAAGTCCATGAAGTTCTCCGCTCTGCTCGTAACGATACACCGTTCCAAACTCAGCGTACCGAATCGGCAATTCTTTATATGAGTGTGGACGAACTTTATAAATCTCGCAGTGGTGCGGACAGTTCATCGGCTTCAATAAAAATTCTTCGCTCTCATCGGGAGTGCGAATTGGTTGAAATGAATCCTTGCCATACTTTTCATAGTGGCCTGAAGTAACGTACAGTTGCTTACTGCCAATGTGAGGCGTAACCACCGGATCATATCCAGCTTTCACTTGTGCCCGTCTCATAAATTGTTCGAGACGCTCGCGCAAGGCCGTTCCTTTCGGAAGCCACAGAGGCAAACCCATTCCTACTTTTTCGGAGAAGGCAAACAACTCTAATTCCTTTCCGAGTTTGCGGTGGTCGCGCTTCTTCGCTTCTTCCAGCATCCTCAGGTAATCATCCAGTTCTTTTTGCTTCGGGAAGGTGATTCCATAAATCCGCGTAAGCATTTTGTTCTTCTCATTGCCGCGCCAGTAAGCGCCAGCGATGTTTAGAACTTTGATCGCTTTAATAAAACCAGTGTTGGGAATATGCGGGCCTTTGCACAAATCAACAAAATTGCCTTGCTGATAAAACGTGATGGTGCCATCAACCAAATCGTTTATGAGTTCAAGTTTATACGGATCGGCTTTGGTGGTGAAATAATCCAACGCCTCTTTTTTGGAAACACTTCGCCTGGTGAATGTGCTATTACTCTTCGCAAACTCCAACATTTTCTTTTCGAGCGCTGCGATGCCTTCGTCACCTAAAATCTTGTCGCCCAAACCTTGCCTGTCGGCAGGCAGGTCCACATCATAATAAAAACCATTTTCAATGGGCGGCCCGATACCAAACTTTACTCCCGGGTAAAGAGCCTCAAGCGCTTCAGCCAGCAAGTGAGCGGACGAATGCCAGAAGGAATACTTTCCACCGGCATCGTTCCAGGTAAATATTTTTATGGAAGAATCCTTATCAATGAGCCTATTCAAATCCCAATTCTCACCATTCACTTCAATAGAAAGGGAATTTCGCGCCAGTCCCTCGCTGATGCTTTTAGCAATCTCCATTCCGGTAACCCCTGCAGGAAACTCACGAACGCTTCCATCGGGCAGGGTAATGTTAATCATGCTCATGTGAAAAAATTTAGAGGGCAAATATAGGAATGTCGGGCGTCCGATGGCGGAGGTCGGATGACGCATCCTGTAGTTTTTTTTCACTGAACTTCGGTCGTCCGGCATCCAAAAAAATCCGGAGAGTTCCGGATTTTCTGTGGAGAATATCGTCCCGAATGCTTTCGGGACGCTCTAGCCCGAAGCAATCAGCCATTCAATGTACTTCCTGCTCTTTTTACTTTTGATTTCTCTCTCCCTTTTTAGGGCGTCCACCCGACTTTGAAATACTTCACTATATTTTAAAACCCAAGGCAAACATGAACTGGTGAACTGACCTCCCTTTCCTGAGTTATGTTCAGCGAGCCGTTGATCCAAATCCTTAGTCTGACCGATATAAAATTTGTCACACTTTTCTGAATATAGGATGTAAACGAAATAGGGCATACAAAAAAATCCGGAGAGTTTCTGGATTATCTGTGGAGAATATCTGATTCGAACCGATGACCCCTTCCATGCCATGGAAGTGCTCTAGCCAGCTGAGCTAATCCCCCTTATTATTCTTAGAACTTTCCCAGTGACCTTCCCGATTTTCATCGGGACGCTCTAGCCAGCTGAGCTAATCCCCCTTTTTCTTTTATCGGCTTTCAACTCAGTGACCCTCCCGATATTCATCGGGATGCTCTAGCCAGACTGAGCTAATCCCCCTTTTTCTTTTATCGGCTTTCAACTCAGTGACCTTCCCGATTTTCATCGGGACGCTTCCCGATTTTTATCGGGACTGAGCTAATCCCCCTTTTTCTTTTATCGATTTTCAACTCAGTGACCCTCCCGATATTCATCGGGATGCTCTAGCCAGCTGAGCTAATCCCCCTTATTATTCTTAGAACTTTCCCAGTGACCTTCCCGATTTTCATCGGGACGCTCTAGCCAGCTGAGCTAATC
>JAYUHI010000320.1:0-1663 GCA_043767095.1 Bacteroidota bacterium | reverse complement strand
TACCTTGGTCCCAAATTCTATTGTGGTTGGTTTTACTGCGGGGATTGCTGTGGTCATTGCCTTCTCCCAAATGGGTGAAGTATTGGGTTACGAAAGCAAACTGGGATATGGATTGGACGAGCAGCTTGAAAATATTGTCGATTTTTCGCATGAGTTTAACATTTATGCTTCCTTCATTGCGGTAGCGACATTTATTTTGTGCAGAGTGTCAAAAAAGATCTCTGCGTTTTTACCAGGTCCACTACTTGGCTTGGGACTTGGACTCCTTGCAGTAGAAACAATTTGGGCTGACAAGGATTTGGTCTTAATCAGCGATAAGTATGGCTCCATACCTACTGACTTTTTTGTTTTTACCATCCCGCTTCTTCCTGAAATTTGGAATTCGCAGGTAATTTTTGACTTAGTGTATTATGTTGTTGCCATCTATTTTGTGGCGGCCGTGGAGAGTTTGCTTTGCTCCCGTATGGCCGATCGCCTGGCCAACAACAAAGGCACACCCTTTAACCCGAACAAGGAATTTTGGGGACAAGGAATCGTAAACATCGTTACCCCGTTGTTTAATGGATTCCCTCATACGGGCGCATTGGCGAGAACTGCGGTGAACATTAAAATTGGAGCAGTTTCACCATTGGCCGGAATTGCAAAATTTACTTTGAAACTTACTATGGCGGCATTCCTTGCCAGGTACCTGGAGGATGTGCCGATGGCTTGCATTGGCGGGATTCTGCTTTATGTCGCAACCAACATGGTTAAAGTGGAAGAGTTGAAGCAAATCTTTTCCATGAAAAGCAATATTCACTTGATGCTAATGATTTACACGGCCCTGATGCTACCGTTTTTCGGGTTTCTAACAGCTGTGTTGAGTGCAATTGGAATTTATATCGTTCTGAATTATATGGGGAAGCATCATATCATCAAAAAATTGGATGAAGCAGATCATATTTCAAGAGCGATCAATTATCTAAAATTTACAAAGAAGGATTTCGAAAAATTTGATTAATCAGGAAAGTAATTGGAAAATGAAAGAATTCCGAAAACTAAACAGGATTTTCTAGCCAGTTTACATTTCCTGATTTTTCGGCCTTGTCAAATTTTGAAGTATACAAAATAGCGATTGTACTGGCAATTGTGGCAAGCCTGGAAACGCTGCTTTGCGTTGAAGCTACTGACAAACTTGACCCCGATAAAAGGATTACGCCTACTATTATAGCAGGGAATTGAAAGCTCAGGGTTTGGGCAATATTGTTTCGGGTTTAATAGGCGGTTTGCCTGTAAACCCGGCAGGGAATGGGTATAAATAATTCTTATCTTTGAAATCGTGAGAAAGTCATTCCGGTTTATTTTGTTCCTGGTGTTGTTTAATGCGGTCAACGCATTCATGACTTCTTTCTCCGCATCCAGTGTTGAAAAAATTACCGAGGGGCACGAAAAACCAATTTCTTCTCAAAATGAGGATGCCGACTCTTCCAGCCAGTTACCTGGTGAGGAAACTGAAGATGAGGATGATCAAAACAAGTTCCATGAAAAGCCGCCCATAGTTATTATCGATCTGACTTCGGAATCATTACCCCGACTTCAACTTCTTTTTAAGGAGCATCACCATGAAGTTATTACGCCACCGCCCCAATCCTAATAATAGCGGAGGTCTCTATTCCTGATTTTT